>NZ_JBIVVI010000203.1:0-9720 GCF_044757675.1 Kitasatospora sp. NPDC091257 | reverse complement strand
CCCCCGCACACCATCAGCGGGCCCCGGACCGGACCCCGGCGCTCCACCGTACGGACCGACCCCCGCCACCGCGCTCACCGCGGGCCGCACCGCTGCTCCCGGCCCGCCGCCCGCCGTCACCGGAGCCACCGGCCCGCCGCCCGCAGTCCGCTGCGCCCCACCCGTCGGCGCCGTGCCGCCCGCCGCCTCCACAGCCGCCACGCTTCCGCCACCGGACGCTTTCACGTGCGCGACCATCCGCCGCAGCTCACCCACCTCCACACCCAGCCGATCCGCGACCTCGTCCTCACGAACGGCCACCCCCCGTACCTGAAGGCCACGCATCCGCGCCGCCACCGCAGCGCCCTGCACCCACCCCTCACGCCGCGCCCGCTCCCGCGCCGCCTCCAGCCTTCCGATCTGCTCGTCGATGCCCTCCACCGCCGCAGTGGCCCGTTCCTGAAGCGTCAGGAACTCCTCCGCACCCTCCAACAGCGCCAGATCACGGGCCTCGTACTCGCTGCGCAACTCCCGCGCCCGCCGCCGGGCCGCCACCGACCCCACGGCCTTGCGCGTGACCCCCTTCACCATGCCCATCCCGCCTCTCTCACTCGCCCGTACCCGGGGAACCTCCGCCGCCACCCGGCAAGAACGAGCCCGGGTGCCGCACCACCCCGCCAGGCAACCCGCCACCGCCCACGCGCGCAAAGCCCCGCCCCGCCAGATCCCGCCCGGCGGGAACCGCCGCACCCGGGAAGCTGACACTTCCCATCCGGCGACATGGCCCATCCCACGCCACCACCCCACCCCCGAAACCGCTGCCGTGCCTCGGGCCTGCGACAACGCCACCGAGGGGCGGTCAGCGGCCGAGCCGGGCACCAGAGTGTGCCCGACTGTCAAGGCCCAGGGACAGGGCCAAGTTCCCGACAGGTCTTGCATCCCTGCACGGCAGGCGCCGACCCTGGCACCCGTGACGGTGGACTTCGGGAAGATGACGCCGGGAGACGGCTACGTCTACCTGATGCGGCAGGTCGTCAGCGGCGACGACCAACGCCCTCGCAACCGGGCCCTGACCGAATACCAGAAGGCCGGTGGCGTGCCGCCCGGGCAGTGGACGGGCCGGGCCGCCGCCCTCCTCGGCGTCGCGGGCCAAGTGACGGAACCGCAGATGCGAGCCCTGTTCGGAGAGGGGCTCCACCCGCGCGCGGACGAGATCACCGCCGAGCGGCTGCGCGCCGGAGCGACCGTTCGCCAGGCGCAGCGGGCGGCGCGTCTGGGAGCCGCGTTCTACGGGTTCGGGCAGCAACCGACCGCCCTTGCTGTGGCGATCGACGAGCAGACCAAGGACTGGGAACGGCGCGCCGGGCGGCCTGCCACCGCGGACGAGCGCCGGACGGTACGTCGCAGGGTGGGTGCGCAGGCGTTCCGCGCAGAGTTCGAGCGCGAGCCCAGGGACGGTAGCGAGCTGAACCGGTACATCACCCGCTCCACCCGCCCGCCGCGCCAGCCCGTGGCCGCGTTCCATCCGGTGTTCCGCCCGCCCAAGAGCATCAGCCTGCTGTGGGCGCTGGGCGACGAGGCGGCCCGCATCGCTGTGGATAGGGCCCACGAGGAGGCCATCGCGATCACCCTGAGGTGGATCGAGGACAACGCGCTGGCCACCCGCACCGGCCCCGCAGGCGTCGCGCAGCACGACGTCACCACAGGCATGGTGGCCACGCGGTTTCGGCACTTCGACTCGCGATGCGGCGATGCGCTCCTGCACGACCACGTGCTGATCGCCAACAAGGTGCAGGGCCCGGACGGACGGTGGCGCACCATCGACGGCCGGCTGCTGCTGGCCCAGGCCGTCGCCGCGTCCGAGCTCTACGACGAGGAGGTCCTGCGGCGGGTGTGCACCGCTCTGGACCTTGCGGTGACCGAGCGCCCGAGCGCGGACGGGCGGCGCCCGGTGATGGAGATCGCCGGCATCGGCCAGGGGCTGATCGACGCAAGCTCCGCCAGAGCCGCGGCAGTGCGCGAGCAGATGCCCCGGCTGCTCGCCGCCTACCGCACCACGCACGGCAAGGAACCCTCCCGGCGGGCCCGCCTCGCCATGATGCGCAGCGCCACCCTTCAGACCCGCCCGGCCAAAAAACGGGCCCGCCCGCTCGCGGCGCTGCGCGAGAACTGGCAGCTGGGTGTGGCGGCGGCCTTCGGCCGCCCCCTGGTCGACAACCTGCTGGCTAACGCCCGCACAGCGGCCCGGGACATGCGCCGGGACAAGGGCCCGCCCCGCCTGGACGTGGACGCGGCCGCCCGTGAGGTGGTGGCCGCCGTGTCCCTGCACCGTGCCGTGTTCGGCAAGCGTCACCTGCTGGCCGAGGCCCGTCGCCATGTCACCCGCGCCACGATGGGCCGCGGCGGCGAGGGCTGGGCCGAAAAGATCTGCGAGCATGCCCTGGCCCGGTTGTGCCTGGATCTCACCCCGCCCGACATCAACCCGGCCTTCACCCCGCTGCAGCGCGCCGATGGCACCAGCGTCTACCGGCGCCGCGGCGCCGAGCTCTACACCACCGAGCAGATCCTCGCCGCCGAGGACCGCATCGTCGCCGCCGCCCGCCGCCGCACCACCCCCGCCTGCCCGCCACGGACGTTCGAGCGCGCCGCCGCCCGCCACAAGGGCCCCCTCGACACCGGACAGCGCGCCATGGCCAAGGCGTTCGCCACCTCCGAGCGGGCCCTGGTCGCCGCGATCGGACCGGCCGGCGCCGGCAAGACCACGGCCCTGCGCCTGGCCGCGAACGCCATCACCGCCGCCGGCCACGCCACGGTGGCGCTCGCCCCCTCCGCCCGCGCCGCCCACGTCATGGCCGAGGAACTCGGCCGCCCCGCCCACACCCTCCACTCGTGGCTGCGCCGCCAGCGCCTCGCCGACGCCGGGAAACTCGTCCTGCCCCGTGCCGAGCGCCTGCGAAAAGGCGACGTGATCATCGTGGACGAGGCCGGCATGGCCGCCACCACCCAGCTCGCCGCCATCGTGCGCCGCGCAGAACGGGCCGGCTCGCACGTGCGCCTGATCGGCGACCCCGCGCAGCTCGCCGCCGTTGAAGCCGGCGGCGCACTCGCCTTGTTGAAAAGCGAGGTCGGCGCCGTCCACCTCGCCACCGTCCACCGCTTCCGCCACCCCGAGGAGGCCGGCGCCTCCCTCAAGCTGCGCGACGGCGACGCGGGCGAGGCGTTCGCCTGGTACCGGCAACAGGGCCGCATCCGGGGCGGCACCACCGACACGATGGCGGACGCCGTCTTCACCGCCTGGCGCACGGATCTCGCCGCCGGGCTCACGCCACTGATGATGGCTCCCGACCGCGTCCTGGTCGCCGCCCTCAACTGCCGCGCGCAGGCCTGGCGCATGGAACGCGGCCAACTCCTGGCACCCTCACGCTGGCGCCCGCGCCCCGTCAAGCTGCGCAACGGCCACAAGGCGCACGTCGGAGACCTGATCGTCACCCGCCGAAACCAGCGCCGACTCACCTGCCGCGCAGGCAAAGACTTCGTCAAGAACGGCGACGTGTGGGCGATCGAGCGCTATACCCCCGCCGGCGACGCGATCGTGCGCCACACCCAGCACCGCGGCCGCCTCACCCTGCCCGCCGACTACCTCAAAGAGCACTGCGAGCTCGGCTACGCCTCCACCATCCACCGCGCCCAGGGCATGACCGTCACCCGCTCCCACGCCCTGCTCACCACCCGCACCCCCCGCGAGGCCGCCTACGTTGCCGCCACCCGCGGCCGCACCGGCAACCACCTCTACATCGCCCTCGAAGCCGACCAGACGCTCGACCAGGCACTGACCCGGATCGCCACCTACTCCTCCTTCGCGCCCTCCGCCCGCCAGACCATCCGCGACACACAGCAACGCGCCTGGGGCATCCGCCAGCTGACCGCCGAGTACGCCGACGCAGCCGAGCGGGCCACCCGCCTGCGCTACGCCGCCGCCGCCCGCACCGCACTGGGCACCGCCGCCGAACCGCTGATCGCCGACGACGCCTTCACCGCCATCGTCAACGCACTCGGCCGCGCAGAGAAAACAGGCTTCACCCCCGAGCGGATCCTGGCCGCCGCCCACGCCGAAGGCCCCCTGGCCGGCACCGACGTGCCCGGCGCCGTCCTGGCCTGGCGCATCGACCGGCGCCTGCGCACCGCCCGCGCCGCCGAAGCCCACGCCGACGCCGACCCCCACCCGAACGCCCGTCTGCTGCGCACCCTGTCCGACGACCAGCTGGAGCGCATCGCCGCCCTCGCGCAGACGCACCGGGTCCGGGCGCTGGACGAACTGCACGCCGCGGACGCGCAGACCGCCGCTGTCCCCAGGCCCGTTACCGCCGACGGCCGCCGCCACCCGCCATGGCCGCACCGCCCGTACGGTACGTTTACCTCCGGCCAGCTCGCTAACAGGCTCCGCGCCGCGCGTCGCGCCTGCCTGCGGGCCGCCGACGAAGGCGACCACCGGGCCGAACTCGCTGCCGTTGAGGACCTGGTGCTCCTGCGTACCGAGCAGGCGCTGCGCCGGGCGATGCCCTGGCGCGAATGCGCCCGGGAGGACTACCAGCGCACCCGGCCCGGCTCCCCGGCCACCGCACCAAACCCTTGCGCCGCGGCTGCCGCCGACGCCGAGCGGGCCCGGATCCGCACCGAGGCCGCCCGCGACGCCTGGCAGCGGGCCGAGGCCGTCACCGCCCGCACAGGCGCCGAGCGACACCTGCGCCGGCTGCTGCCCGACCGGCCGCCCACCGGTGGCGACGCCGCGGATCTGCCCGACTGGCTCACCCCCGCCGCCGCCCTGGACGACCCGCACACCCCCGAGAACTGGCGGCGCCACCTCACCGCGCGGCGCGACATCGTCGACCGCCACCTCGCCGCCCGCGGCGCCCAGCTCGCCACCGACACCCCCGCCTGGGCCGCACCGCTGGGCCCTCTCCCGCCCCCCGAAGCCGGCCGCGCGCTGCGCATGCAGTGGGAGCGCACTGCCGCCCTCACCGAAGCCTGGCGCACCCTCCACCAGGTCCCCGACCACGTGCCAGGACCGGGCCCCAAACCTGACGCCGAGCAGCATGCCGCCGCCTGGAGCGCCCTCGAAGAGCGCATCCGCGCCCTGCACCACCGCGCCCGAACCGCCCACCAGCCCCACCCCTCGGTGCCACCCGAACAGCTCACCCGCCAGGCCCTCGAGCAACTCGCCCAACTGCGGCTGCTGCGAGGCATCCACCCTCCGCAGCCCGATACACCGCCCCAAACCAGGGCCACCGCCGCGCCCGCCGTGGCCGTGTCGGCCGACCGCACGCCAGCCGTGTCGGTCCTGCTGCCCCGCGCCGAACGCCTGGCCCAGGACGCCCTCGCCGCCACCCTCGCCGGACAGGGCGCCCCCGAGGAGTGGATCGAGCAGATCCCCGCCCCCGACGAGGACGACACTGCCCAGCAGCACCTCTACCGGCGCCTGGTTGCGGCCGTCGCCGACTGGCGCCAGCGCCAGGAAGTCACCGGCGCCGACCCACTCGGCCCACCCCCCGAGAACGACCTGGCCACCGAGTGGCAGCACCTGTCGAAGGCCCTGGACCTCTACCGCACCGCCCGCATCACCGACCGCCTGCAACTGCTGCGGGTACGCCGCGAAGCCGACCGAGAACGCCTCCAGGCCGCCGCCGAGCAGGCCGCCCAAGCCGGCGCCGGCACTCCATCCAGCCCACCGCCGCGCCGGGTACCCGGCCCCAAACCCACCCGCCCGCGCCGCCCCGGCGGCCGTCGCCGCCGGTAGGACACCAGCCCGTCGAAGCCTCCCAGCGGCGGCTGATCCCGTCAGATGGGAGAGGCCAACCATCGCTCCCGCCCACCGGGACCAGGACGCTGCCGCAGTTGTCCACGCCTTCTTCGCGCGCGCACGCTCGCCTTCCCGACCCCATCCGATCCCCGCCACCGGAAAGGAAGGCAGCCCGTTGACCGCGCCTTCGCCCCCGTCCGAGCCCGTGCAGTACGCGCTCACCAGCGTCTACACCGACCCCTACCTCGGCGGGACGGACGGGCCCTCGACGCTCACCACCGACCCGGCCGCCGCCGCGCACTTCTTCCTCGACACCGACCGCCCCGGGCACCTGGAGGTCATGGCCCACGCCACCGCCGCCGACGGAGCCCTGGTCCCGATCGGACCGGGCGACATCGTGCACCGGGCACTCGCAGAACTGCCCTGGGACGACGCACGCCGCGACACGCTGCGCACGGCCCAGGCCGACTGGCTCGAGGACCGCCTGTGGGATCGTCAGGACGAGCCGTTCGGCGCCGCGCCCGGCGGCCCGGACTGGACCCGCGCCGGGAGCGACTGGGGTGCCGTATTCACCGCGCTGCCAGGCGCCGATGTGCTCGCCGAGCTCGCCTCGCACTACCCGCAGGCCGAGGAGCCGCACGCGTCGCTGGTGATGGCGGCGTTGCGCACCGCTCGCGCCATCCGTCAGGCTGCCGGCCCCGTCGGCGAGGGGGACCGGCAGCGTCTCGCTGCGAACTGGCGGATCCTGAACACCTCCTGGCCAGCACGCCGGGAGCCGGCATCCCTCGCCGCGGCCACCTGGTACCTGGAGCGCCTGGCCGACCTGGACCCCATCACCGCGCAGCCCCCCGCGAACCTTACCGACGACCAGCGCGCCCGCTGGCGCGAGGAAGCAGTCGACCTGCAGCGTGACCTCCTCGTCCTGGACCCGGCCCGCCACCCGGCCCGGATCGAGGCGTTCACCGCCCGCGTGCGCACCGAACCCGTCGATCAGGCGCCGGCCGGCACCGCCCGAACCGAGGACGCCGACCGCCGGCGCCTGGCCACCGCCCTCGCCGGGGCCTTGGACCACCTGCCGTTGGACGACGAGGTACGCGAGAGAGTGAGAACTGCCACGGCCGGAATCCTCCAGCCTCCCCACCCCATGCCGCTGCCCGGACAGCCCGCCGGTGACGCCGACGCCGCTCTCGACTGGCGCCGCCGGGTGCCCTCCGCGCAGCGAGCGGCCGAGAACGCCGACGCCGACCTCGCCCAGGCGTACGCCTACGTCGCCCGGGCCCGCCGCGAGGCCGCCGAGGGCCGCTGGTCCTCCGCAGATCAGGGCAGCACCGCTCTCGCACACACGCTGGCCGCCGAGACCCGCGGGCATCACGCCGTCCTCGGACGCCTGCTTGCCCTCGATGCCGCCGAACGCGCCGCCGCCGCCCACGAGCCGCACCTGCACGAAGCGGCGGGCGATGCAGCCCGGGCTGCCCGTGCCAAGGCCCAGGCCCTGGGCCTGCGCCCGATGGAGGTCCACTTCGCGGAGCAGGCCGCCTACACGGCGACCTTCGACGCCGCCCGCCGCCTGCTGGACGAAGCCCTCACCGAGCAGCGCGCTGCGGTGCGGGCCACCATTGCCGCACACTACCCTCGACCCCGCCGCCTGGCCGACCAGCTCGCCGCCGGCATCGACAACCAGGCCGCCACCCGCGCGCAGAACGCCGCCGCCATCCTCGGCCGGGAGCTCGACGACCTCCTCGCCCAGGAACGCGACCCGGCCGCACGACTTCGGCCCACTGCCGAACAGATCACCTGGGCGCGCTCCCGCTCCGAGGCCGCCCGCCAGCGCCTCGACGACATCGTCACCAAGGACAGACCCGCCACCGTGGCCGCGCTGAAGGCCCTGCGCGCGGTGATGGATCTGCCCGCACCGCCCCCGCGCGACGACGGCGTCGAGCGCCTGACCCGCCACCATCGGCAGCTCACCGAACGTCTCACCGGCGTCCCCCGGGTCACCGCCACCACCACGTCGTCCCTACCCACCGCAGCACCGAGGCCGCGCCCGGCACGGGAACTGCCCCGGCAGGAGACCCGCCCCACCACCATGAACCGAGGAGTGCGATGACCCGCCGCGAAGAAGCCCAGCCCCCGCGGCGCGACTGGCGAGAGCACGCCCTGTGTCGCGAAGAGGACCCGGAGCTGTTCTTCCCCGTCGGTACCCGGGGCCCGGCCCTGCGGCAGATCGCACACGCCAAGGCCGTGTGCAACCGCTGCCCGGTACGCACCGAATGCCTGCAGTGGGCCCTGGCCACCAAGCAGGAAGCCGGGGTGTGGGGAGGCGCCAGCCAGAACGAACTGCGCGCCGCCCGCCGCAAGCACACCAAGGACCTCGGCCGCCGGGGGCGCCCGAACCAGCCCGCTCCCAATCCCACGATCGCCAGGGCATAAGTCCGCAGCGGGACCGTACGGCAGATTCCAATCGGTACGGTTGCGACCTGCCATCCGTTGCACGCGAGGCGTCAGCGCACCGCGGCTCCCGGCCGGTGCCGAGCACCGCGATGCGCTGGTCGGCCCGCAGGTCGAGCCGGCGGCCAGGGCGAGGGCCTCCTGCGCGTCCGGTCGGCATCGTGCAGCAGCGCGCCAGCAGCCACCGTGCCGTGCAGGCACCGGCCAACAGACACCTGGCGGTGCGGTCGGCCAGGCCGACAGCTCCCCCGGACGCCACGCCAGGCCGAAGCCGGGCAGGTGCCGGTGCTCCGGATCGCCGTAGCGGGGGCGCACGGTGCGCTGGGGAAGGCGAGCCGGTGTCAGACCGAACGACGGGTCCCACAGGAGCGGTTGTCGATCGCCGTCACCCAGATCGCGAGCCGCCCTCCGTACAGAGGGATCGCTGTCCAGCACCATCCGGCCACCGGGGCCCGTCTCATCAGGGCCCGAGCCAGGACCAGGCACCTGGATCGACTCCGCCCCGACCGAGCCGCGCCTCGTGGCAGGCCACCAGTGAAGGCCAGCCCCTCCAACCCCCGGCCGGCCGACCACAAGACCCCGGCCGATCCCGACCACCCGGCCGTCGGCATCGGCTACCCGGCCGGATCCCTCTCTTCTCGCGGTCTGGCCGAAGCGGCCCGCGACAAGACCCGTCCTCAACAAGGCGGCCGACAGCGCCACCCCGCTCCGGCCCCTGCGCCTGCCCCGCATCACCGAGCAGATCGCGATGCATCACGTCGCCACCGCCCACGTCGAACCCCGGCCGGGCGGCACCGCGACCCCGGCCCCGCCCGGCCAAAGGCTGCACCGGGCCCCTTCCGCACAGCCGGTTTCGGGGCCAAGTCCGCCGACCCACACCCCCACACCGCCGTGCTCAGATTCTCCGCCCGAGGTGCGACGGGCCACGGACGCCAGGGCGAATCCGACATGTTCGCCCCGCAGTGGTACTCCTTGAATACCGGTCAACGCCGGCACCCACCAAGCCGATTGCCGGACACCCCCGTTCGGGCCGTCCAGCCACACCACCGGAGAACGCCGTGCCCAGCGACCCCTACCGGCACCTCTACGAGGACAGCGAGATCTTCGCGCTGGACCTCGTCCGCCGGGCCGCCGACCCAGCGAGCACCACCAACATCGAGCACGCGGTGCGCGATCTGGCACGCCGCCACCCGACCCTGGCCGAGTACGACGCCGCGATCGCCCTCACGGCGGCCCTCGCTCGCCTGTCCTGCACGGCACTGCGCGCGGCCTCCCTGCGACACCACCCGCTGACCGTCCGACTCCTGGAGAACCAGCCGATCCCGAGTGCCGCACATGTCCACGAGATCACCGACGTCCTCGACCAGCTGGACGCCTACCTGCTCAGCACCGACCCCACCCGTCTAGGGCACTGCTTCATCGAACTCACCCGCCTCGCACTGGCCGAACAGATGCCCGGCGCCCGCCCCCTGCACGAGAGCGCCGCCGAACCCCTC
>NZ_JBIVVI010000202.1:0-9720 GCF_044757675.1 Kitasatospora sp. NPDC091257 | reverse complement strand
GGTGCCGTCGGCGGCCTTGACCCGGTACCGGCCGTCCTGGCCGACGACCCGGTGGTAGGTGGAGGAGCCCTTGGAGACGCGGACGACGACCTCGCCGTCGACCGGGACGTTGGACTTGCCGCGGCCCTCGGCCAGCGGCGGGACGGGCGGCAGCTGGTGGTCGAAGAAGCCGCCGTGCTCGTCGTAGTTGAGGATGAAGACGGTCTTCTGGAACACCTCGGGCTTGGCGGCGAGCGCGGACAGCAGCCGGGAGGTGAGGTGTTCGCCGTTCGGCGGCGCGTAGTTGGCGTGCTCGGACAGCGCGGCGGGGGCGACGATCCAGGAGACCTGCGGGAGGCGGTCGGCCTGGACGTCGGCGGTGAAGGCCTCGACCAGGGCGTCGCCCATGGCGAAGGGGTCCTTGGCCTTGGCCGGGTCGCCGACGGCGCGCATGCCGCGCTCGTACAGCGGCTCACCGGGCTTGGCCTTGACGAAGGGGGCGAACCAGGCGAGGGCGTTGTCGTCGAAGTTGTCGAGGGCCTGGTAGGTCTTCCAGCCGACGCCGGCCTTCTCCAGGCGCTCGGCGTAGGTGGTCCACTCGTAGCCGCCGGGGATCTCGGTGTTGTCGGTCACCGGGGTGTCCCGGACGGTGCCGCCGCTGGTGCCGGTCATCAGGTGGTCGCGGTTGGTGTTGGTGTTGCACTGCACGGAGGCGTAGTAGGCGTCGCAGACCGTGAACACCGAGGCGAGGGCGTGGTAGAAGGGCATGTCGGCGGACTCGTAGTAGCCCTGGCCGAGCCAGCCGGAGGAGCGGCGGGTGACGGAGCCGTCGGCGCGGCCGTCGTTCCAGGCGTTCATGGAGTCGCCGTAGCCGAAGGCGGGCGCGCCCTGCTGGTAGGCGTTGGTGTGGGCGGCGTTCATCGCGAAGGGCAGCAGGTAGCCCTCCTTGCGGCCGGGGTCGGGCTGGTGGAAGACCGAGCGGCCGTCGACGCCGCGCACGGCGGTGCGGTCGCCGAAGCCCCGCACGCCCGCCAGGGTGCCGAAGTAGTGGTCGAAGGCGCGGTTCTCCTGCATGAACACCACGACGTGCTGGATGTCCGCCAGCCGTCCGGGCCGGGCCGGCGCGGCGAGTGCCTGCTGGACGCTGAGCGGGAGGGCGGACAGCACCGCGGCCGCCGCCGCACCGCCGAGGACGCTGCGGCGCGACAGTTCGGGCTTCGGACTCATGGGGGTGGGGCTCCTTGCTGACGGACCGCGGTTCCTCGGTACGGGGGCCGGCCGCGCGGTTCGGACCGGACCCGTTATGTGTACGAGACCGAGGTGGACGCAGCCGTGGTGTCCGATGACGGGCCGATGACCGGCAAGAGACCCCGAGCTGTACAGACAACTTGACGCCCCATGATCAAACGGTTGGCTCGTCGACCAGCCCGGACCGGCCGTGGGCCGCCCGGCTGCGAGAGCCCGGCCGGGCGCCCGGCGGACTCCACCGCGCCCCGGACGCCGCAACCGGGGTGTCGCACCGTGCGCCGGGGGCAGACGCGCGGTGTGAACCCCATCGAGCGAGGCCTGCGGGCCGTGCAGCACGCCATGGCCGAGGTCTGGAACGTGCCGGGCGTGCAACGGCCCGGCTACTGGCCGCGGCTGGCGCGCAGCCTGCTGCTGTTCGCCGTCCTGGGCAGCGGGCTGGTGGTGGCCACCGCCGCCGCGCTGGTCGGCGGCACGCTCGCCGGGACGGCCGCCAGGATCGGGGGCCTGGTCGTCTCGGCGCTGGTGAACGCCGCCCTGTGCCTGGCCTGCTTCCGGGTGCTCACCCCGCGCGAGGTGCCGCTGCGGGCGCTGTGGCCGGGCTGCGCGCTCGCCGGGCCGCTGTTCACCGCCCTCCAGGCGGTCGGCTCACTGCTGGTCACCCACGAGCTGCGCCACGCGAGCCAGGTCTACGGGTTCTTCGCGACGGTGATCGGGCTGCTGTTCTGGCTCTACCTGACCGCGCAGGTCACCGTGTACGCGGCCGAGGTCAACGTCGTGCTCGCCCGGCGGCTGTGGCCGCGCAGTCTGCTGCAGCCGCCGCTGACGGACGCCGACCAGGCGGTGCTGTCCTCGGTCGCCCGGCAGGAGGAGCGCCGGCCCGAGCAGCGGGTCGACGTCTCCTTCCACGACGGGCCGCCCCCGCCCGGGGAGCCGGGGGGCCCGGACGGGGACGGCGGGGACGGCGGGGACGGCGGGGACGGCGGGCAGGACCGGGGCGGCGGGCAGGACGGCAGCGGCGGCCGGTGACGGCCCCGGCGTCCCGGGAGGAACCGGGTGCCGGTGCCACGGGCAGCCGGGGCAGGGCGTACGGGTGGTGGTCGCGCAGGTAGCCGACGAGGTGCTCGCGCAACTGGCAGCGGAGCTCGAACGCGTCGGCGCCGTCCGCCGCCGCGGCCAGGCGCCGCACCGCGAGTTGCGCGATCCGGTCCAGGCCGTACGCGACGAGCACCGCCGCGGCGCTCGCGAGTGCCAGGCGTAGCAGGCTCCACGTCGGCGTCTGGGAGTTCCGCGACGCCAGCGGCCACAGCGGGGGCGGTGCGGGGTACGGGGGCCGGGCGTGCGGGCCGGTGCGGGCCGCGGGTCAGCGGTGGGTCAGCCGGTGGGCGTCGAACTCGGCCCAGATCGCCTTGCCCCGGCCGTTCGGCTCGGCGCCCCAGCGGTCGGCGGTGCGCTCCACGATGAACAGGCCGTGGCCGCCGGGCAGGGCCGGCTCGTGCGGCAGGCGCAGCACCGGCATGGCCGGGCTGCGGTCGCTGACCTCCACCCGCAGGCGCTGCCCGGTGGCGTCCAGGACCAGCTCCAGCGGGCCGTCCCCGTGCAGCATGGCGTTGGCCACCAGCTCCGCCACCAGCAGCACGACGTCCGCGCCGACGCCCTCGTGGGCACCGGGCGCGCCGGCGGGCGGGTACCAGTCGCCGACCGCCTCGGCGGTGAAGGCCCGGGCCCGGGTGACCGGCTTGGGGAGCCCGGCCAGCGGCAGCCGGCGGCGCTGGCCGCCGGGCGGCAGGGCGGGCCCGGCCCGGTGCGCGTCGCCGTCCAGGGTTCCCCGGCTCATCGTCATATGAGGGCACCCTTCGGATCGACGGCGGTTCGCATGTCGGTTTCCCGGCGCTCCCGGGATTATGCCTTCCCCGGCGCCGGGTGCGCGGCACCCGCGACACGCGCGGCACCCGCCCCGCGACGGCGTGCCCGGCCGGCTCAGGCCGCCAGGGCCTCCTCGGCCGAGCCGTGGATGGAGAACACCGCCCGGGTGCCGGTCAGTTCGAGGACCCGCATGACGGTGGGCGGCACCGCGGCCAGGTGCAGCCCCACGCCCTCCTCCCCCGCCGCGAGGCGGGTCTTGAGCAGGAGGTTCAGGCCGGAGGAGTCGCAGAAGCCCACCCCCGCGAGGTCGATCACCACCGCGCCGGGCCGCCGGGCGACCAGGGCGGTGAGCGTGTCGGCGGCGGGGGCGAGCGTCTCGATGTCGAGGTCGCCCGCCAGGGCGCAGACCACCGCGCCGCCCGCCGCGGATCGGGTCCGTACCGCGAGCTCCGCACGGTAGGGGGAGGCCGCCGGCGCGAGGCCCCGCTGGTCGTTGTCGGATGGCATCATCGTCGTCCCCTCGTGTCCGTGCCCTCCGACCTTACGTAGGCGGCGTGCCGCGGCCAAGCGGGTGCCGGGGCGCCGGGCGCCCTCAGTCCTCCTCCAGTCCCTCGCGCAGGCGCCGCAGGGTGCGGGAGAGCAGCCGGGAGACGTGCATCTGGGACAGCCCCAGGCGGGCGCCGATCTGCGACTGCGTCAGGTCCTCGCAGAAGCGCATCGACAGGATCTGCCGCTCGCGTTCCGGCAGGGCGGCGACCAGCGGCTTGAGCGCCACCAGGTCCTCCACCCTGGAGAGGTCCGGGTCCTCCTCGCCGAGGCGCTCGCCCAGGCAGCCGGGGCGGTCGTCGTCCTCGGTGCCGGTGTCCAGGGAGCCCGCGGTGTGCCCGTTCGAGGCGGTCAGGCCCTCGACCACCTCCTCCTCGGCGAGTTGGAGGTGGTCGGCCAGTTCGGCCACCGTGGGCGCCCGGTCCAGTTCCTGGGCCAGCCGCTCCTGGGCCTTGGCCAGGGCGATCCGCAGCTCCTGGAGGCGGCGGGGCACGTGGACGGCCCAGGTGGTGTCGCGGAAGTGGCGGCGGATCTCGCCGAGCACGGTGGGCAGCGCGAAGGTGGTGAACTCGGCGCCCAGCTCCGGGTCGAAGCGGTCGATGGCCTTGATCAGGCCCACCGCACCGACCTGCAGCAGGTCCTCCTGCGGCTCCCGGTGGGCGTTGAAGCGGCGGATCGCGAACCTCACCAGCGACAGGTTCATCTCCACCAGGGTGGCCCGCACGTACGAGTACTCCCGGGTGCCCTCCTCCAGCGCGGCGAGCCGGCGCAGCAGCACCCGGGTCAGCTCGCGGGCGTCGGACGGCGCGACCTCCCGCAGGTCCTCGGCGGCGGCCAGCTCCGGTGGCAGCAGGTCGCGCAGCCCCGCCGTGGCGGAGGCGGCCGTGCGGGAGGGGTCCTTCGTCGGCGTAGCGGCGGAGGCGGTCAGTTCACCAGTGGTCGTGACCATCGGAGTCCTTCCTCTTGTCGGCACGGTCGAACGCCCCGGATACCCCGCCCGGGCCGATCGATGCAGAGGCGCCGCGTGGAGGTTTCGTGAATCCCGGGCGGGCGTTCGGGCGGGGGCCGGAAAACCCGGTGGTCCGCGGCGCCGTCCGGTGGATCATGGCAGGGCGCGCTCCGGCGCCCCGATGCCCCTGACGCCCCGTCGACGTGAAAGCGGTGCCGCCCCCGTGACCCCCGCCGTGCCCGAACTCCCCGCCGTGCCCGATCCGACCGTGCTGCACCCCTTCCCCGGACAGCCGCGGGTGGTCCTGCTCAAGCCGCTGGTCACCTCGCCGCTGATCCAGGTGGGCGAGTACTCGTACTACGACGACCCGGACGACCCGACGGCGTTCGAGACCCGCAACGTGCTGTACCACTACGGGCCGGAGAAGCTCGTCATCGGAAGGTTCTGCGCCTTCGCCACCGGGGTGCGGTTCGTGATGAACGGCGCCAACCACCGGATGGACGGGCCCTCGTCCTTCCCCTTCCCCGTCATGGGCGGCGCCTGGGCCGAGCACTTCGACCTGATCACCGGCCTGCCCGGGCGCGGCGACACCGTGATCGGCCACGACGTGTGGCTCGGCTACCGCACCACCGTGATGCCCGGCGTGCGCATCGGCCACGGCGCGATCGTCGCCGCCGGGTCCGTCGTCACCTCCGACGTCCCCGACTACGCCGTCGCCGGCGGCAACCCGGCCAGGGTGATCCGGCTGCGCCACGACGAGGCCGACATCGCCCGCCTGCTGGACATCGCCTGGTGGGACTGGCCCGTCGAGCACCTCACCCGCCACCTGCGCACCGTCATGTCCGGCACCGTCGACGAGCTCGCGGCCGCCGCCCCTGGCGCCTGAGACCGCGTCCGCCCCTTTTCTGTTCGGCCACGGCCTCGCCCAGTACGACCCGGCGCCGCCGGACGGCCCCGCACAGTCCCCCGGAAACGGCGGGGCCCCGAATCCCTAACGGGCCGTGGGGTGGTGGAGCCGGCGGGCGGCGGTGCGGATGGCGAGGGTGTACGGGGCGTCGAGGGCGCGGGTGCGGGCGTCGAGGTCGTCGAAGGGCACCAGGGCCTTGTGGGTGTCGTCGGTGGTCTGGGTCCACGCCGTCCAGGCGTTGTGCACGTCCTCGTCGGTGACCTGCTCGCCCTTGGCCTGGAGCAGCACGGCGTAGATGCGGAAGAGGTCGTCGGAGCCCGCGGGGGGTCTGGCCTCCGAGGGCAGGCAGGAGCGGATCAGGTCGGCGATGGGATCGAGGTGGCTCATACGGCCAGTGTGCCGGTGGCGAGCGTGCCCGTGAGCAGGATCAGATGAGCCACCGCGAATGTCATCGGCACGAGCCGTTCGGTGGTGCCGAGTTCGGTGTAGTGCCGGTGGCGCCGGCCGGGCGCCGCGGCGTTGCGCAGGACGTCCCACTCGTCGGTGTAGATCCGCGCGGACAGCTTCTCCTCCATGCTGTTGATGACCTGGAACTTGGCGCCGTTGAGGTCCCGGTAGCTGCGCAGCTGCATCCACCAGGCGCCGGAGAGCGTGATGCCGGCCAGCGCGACGGCCGTCGCCACCCACCACGGGGACTCCGACAGCTTGGGTATGCCGAAGCCGATCAGGGTGACCAGCGCGGTCTGCACGGACAGGAAGAAGGTGTTGGCGTTGCCCCGGCGGGCCGAGACCCGGTCGGCCATCTCCACGGCGAGCTTGTACAGCTCCAGCAGCTCGGTCTGACGGTTCGGCTCCGGCGGCGTGGTCATCGCGAAACCCCCTCGGGCAGGTGGTGTGCCGGCTTCGCCCGCTGCCCGGGCTCCCCCCGTGGTGTTCATCCTTCCCGGCGGGACGGCCCGTCAGTGCTGCGCGGCCGGCGGTACTGCACGCCGCCGGTGCCGCGAGCCGTCAGTGCTGCGCGCCGGCGGTGGCCGTCGCTCCGGCGGTGACCGTCGCGACGGCGCCCGCCACCGCGGGGGTGCCGGCCGACAGGGCGCGCAGGGCCGCGCCGGCCTCCGACTCGCCCTCCCCGTACTGGTGGGCGCGGGCGGTGCGCAGGGCGGCCCCGAGGTGGAGCGCGGCCTCCTCCGGCCGGCCGGTGGCGGCCAGGGCGCGGCCGTAGAGGGTCTGCAGGACCACCCGGCGGGCGACCGGGAAGGGCGGCTCGGCGACGGCCAGGCCGCGGGCGGCGTGGTGGGCGGCCTCCTCGGCGGCGCCGGCGGCCAGGCACTCGCCGGCCAGGTGCTGGCGGGCGAGGGCGACGAGGTCGGCGCGCCCGGCCCGTTCGGCCAGGGACAGGGCCTTCACCAGCAGGCCGCGCGCCCGGGCGCGGCCGGCCCGGTCGCCGTGGCGGGCGAGGGCGACGGCGAGGTTGACCAGGGCGACGGCCTGGGCGGTGCTGTCGCCGGCCCGGGCGGCGAGGTCGGGGGCGCGTTCCAGGTGGACGAGGGCCTGTTCGGGGCGGCCCTCCTCCAGCAGGACCCAGCCCAGCAGGGCCCGGGCGCGGGACTGGGCACCGGGGTCGCGGTCGGCCTCGGCGGCGGCCAGGCCGTGTTCGAGCAGCGGCGCCCAGCCGTCCCGGACCTGCCAGACGATCAGCGGCCACTGGAGCAGCACCAGGCGCCAGGCGCGGTCGTGCAGTCCGGCGGCGACCGCCGCCTCGACCGCGCCGCGCAGGGTGTCGCGTTCGGCGGCGTACCAGGCGAGCGCGCCCTCCCGGTCGGGGAAGGGGCGGACCTCGGCGGGACGGCGGGTGCCGGGCGGCAGGGTGCAGCACGGTTCGCTGCCGGGTTCGGCGGCGGAGCAGGCGGTGAGCAGGGTGTTCAGCAGGTGGTCGAGCAGGCGGGGCAGCACCTGGGTGTCGGTGTCGCCGGGCAGGCTGCGGGCGTAGAGGCGGACCAGGTCGTGCAGGGTGTAGGCGTCCCGGCCGATCTCCACGATCAGGTGGGCGGTGGCCAGTTGGGCCAGCGCGTCGGCGGCCTCGTCGGGGCGGCAGCCGGCCAGGGCTGCGGCGGTACGGCTGTCGAGGGTGGCGCCGGTGTGGGCGCCGAGGCTGCGGAACGTCCGGCGGACGGGTTCGCTCAGGTGCTGGACGGTCAGCGCGAGGGCGGCGGCCACGCTGGTGTCCTCGACGTCGAGGAGGTTCAGGCGGTCCTGCTCGACGGCGAGTTCCTCGGCGAGCGCGGCCAGCGCGCGGGCCGGGCCGGTGGCGAGGCGGGCGGCGGCCAGCCGCAGGGCCAGCGGCAGGCCGTCGCACAGGCCGGCCAGGCGGGCGGCGGCCTCGGGTTCGGCGGCGACCGGGTCGGGGCCGAGGGTCGCGGCGAGCAGGCTGACGGCCTGCGGGGAGGAGAGTTCGGCGAGCGGCACCGGGCGGGCGGCGTCGGAGGCGACCAGCCCGCCGAGCCGGTCGCGGCTGGTGACCAGGGTGACGCAGTCGTCGCCGTCGGGCAGCAGCGGGCGGACCTGCTCGGAGCGGCGGGCGTTGTCCAGGACGATCAGCATCCGGCGGGTGGCGGTCAGTTCCCGGTAGCGGGCGGCCATCGCCTCGGGGGTGGCGGGCATCTGCTCGGCGGGCAGGCCCAGGGCGAGCAGCAGTTCGCGCAGGACGGCGGCGGTGTCGCGCTCCGGGAGCGGGCTGTGGCCGCACAGGTCGACGAAGAGCCGGCCGTCGGGGAAGTCCTGCTGGCGGCGGTGCGCCCAGTACAGGGCGAGGGTGGTCTTGCCGACGCCGGCGCCGCCGGTGAGCACGGCGACGGCACCGGGGGCGGCGGTGGCCCGGTCGAGCGCGGCCAGTTCATCCTCCCGGCCGGCGAAGCCGCGCGGACGGCGGGGGAAGGGCCAGGGCGCGGGCTGGTGCCAGGGCGCCGGACGCACGGGGGCGGGCGCGGGGGCTGCGGCGAGCACGGACGCGGCGGCGGGGGCGGGCGCGGGGGCTGCGGCCGGCAGCGGTTCGGGGCCGGGAGCCCGGTCGGGGACGGAGGTCAGACCGCCGACGGTGGGGACCCGCGCGGGCGGGACCCGGTCTGCCGGTGCGCCGTCGGCCGGTGCGCGGTCGGCCGGTGCGCGGTCGGACGCGGCCCGGCCGGCCGGCTGCTCCTGGTCGCCGGGCAGCCGGGGCGGCGGCACCCGGTCGGACCGGCCCGGCAGGGCCTCGGTGTGCCGCGGCACGTCGGTGCGCTGCGGCAGGTCGGTGTGCAGCAGGCGGTCGTAGGCGTCGGTGAGTTCCGGTCCGGGGTCCATGCCGAGTTCCTCGGCCAGGGCGCGGCGGGTGCGGTGGAACCAGTCCAGGGCCTCCGAGCGGCGCCCCGCGCGGCCGAGCGCGTGCATGAGGTCGGCGACCAGCGGTTCGCGCAGCGGGTTGGCGGTGGCCTCGGCGTGCAGCAGGTTCGCGGCCGCGCCGTGGTCGCCGAGCCGGCCGTGGGCGCGGGCCAGTTCCTCGGCGGCGGCCAGCCGCAGTTCCTCCAGGGCCTGGGCGGCGCACTGCAGCGGCAGGCCGGGGATGGTGCCGGCGAGGGCGGGGCCCCGCCACAGGGCGAGTGCCTCGCGCAGGGCGGCGGCGGCCTCGGCGGCGTCCTCCAGGGCGCGGGCGCGGACCACCAGCTGTTCGAACCGTACGGTGTCCACCGCGTGGTCGGGGGCCCGCAGCAGGTAGGCGCCGTTGTCGGTGACGAGTTCGACGCCGGCCGCGGGGGCGTCGTGGGCGGTGAGCAGGGCGCGCAGCCCGGAGACGTGGTTGTGGATGACGGTGCGCGAGTGCCGGGGCGGCTCCTCGTCCCAGAGGGTCTCGGTGAGCCGTTCGACGGTGACCGGTGCTCCGGGGTTCAGCAGCAGCATGGCGAGCAGGCTGCGGCGCTTCGCCGATCCGGCCGGAAGCTCCCGGCCGTCCGCGGCCACCACGGCCACCGAGCCCAGCAGTCGGAACTCCACGCACCCCCCTTAGATGGATTAGATGTATATGACAAGCTTATGACACCAGGCGATCTGTCGATCGCGGAGCGTCGTCCCGGGCGCCCGGGCCGCCCGGGGCGGGGCCCGGGGCGCCCCGGCCCGGGACAACCAGGGGGCGGGGGCGGGCCAGATATTCTGCCCGCAGGTGTCCATGTTCGAGTGGGGGCTGTAAAAACCCAAG
>NZ_JBIVVI010000201.1:0-9831 GCF_044757675.1 Kitasatospora sp. NPDC091257 | reverse complement strand
CTAGGAGATCCGCCGGATCCGCCGCACCGCGGGGACCACCGGCCGGGTCTCCAGGGACAGCGGTACGGCGGGACGCCGCTCCATCACCACGGAGAGCCGGATCACGGCCCGGTGCGCCTCGGCCGCGAGCTTGGTCTTGACGGCCGTTCCGGTCACCACGACGTCCCGGCGGTGGTCCAGCGCGTCCTGCCGCCGGGTGTGGGCGACGCCGCCGCCGACCACGGCGGACACGCCGGTGCCCACGGTCCCCAGCACGGTGAGCCCGAGCGAGTCGGCTTGCCCGCTGCCCGAGTTGGTGCCGGCCTCGGAGCTGGTGAAGGCGGTCTGGGTGCTGGAGCCGATGTTGAACTCGACCTGGGGCGCGTCGCCCGACTTGGTCACCCGGTCCACCGAGGCGGTGATCCGCACCGTGCTGCGGCCGTGCGTCAGGACGATCTCGTGGCCCGACGTCATGGGCTTCAGCAGCGGGTGCAGCTTGTCGAAGTCGAGGGCGTCGAGGAGCTTGGCCTTCATCCCCTCCCAGTCCCGGCCGAGCGCCGCCCGGCCCTTCGGCTGCAGCTCGGCGACCACCGTGGTGACCGCCTCGGGACCGGTGTGCACCGTTCCGTCCGCGCCCTCCAGGTGGACCCGGGTGACGATGTCGGAGGAGCCGAGCCGCTTGTCCGGGAGCTGCAGGGCCGGCGGGTTGTGGCCCGCCGGGGGCAGCACCACGTCGCGGTGCGGCGCGGCCACCAGGACCGGCGCCGCCGCGGTCGTCCCCGCGAGCGACCGCTGGAACCGCTCCGGCATGAACCGGACGGTGAACACGGCGTCCCCGTCGAACAGTTCGGCCGTCTCCACGCTCTTGCCGCGGCTTCCGGTCCCGCCGGTGCGCTCGATGGTCAGGCCCCGAACGCTGTCCCTGGTGCGGGCGTAGTCGCCGGTGACGGTCACGTGCGGGACGGTGCCCTTGAGCGCGGCCCCGGCCCGCCAGCGGTTCAGCCGGTCCCAGCTGTAGCCGACCACGGTGCGCTGCTGGCTCCCGAGCTCGAACTCGAAGCCGTCCACCGTCCGCCGGTGCCGCAGGGCCAGCGGGGCGACGGTGACCTCCACCTTCCCCTTCCAGCTCCCGGTGTCCACCGCCACGCTGAGCCTGCCGCCCCGGCTGAGCCGGGACAGCGAGGCGGTCAGGCCGGCCCCGTCCAGCTGGGACGCCAGGCGGACGGACGCCTGGGCCGACACCGGGCCGACCGTGCCGAGGAGCCGCTGGACCTCGTCCAGCACGGACGGGCCGCGCCGGCCGACGCCGAGCACCACGTCGGAGTGGCCGAGCCTGTCCGGGACCCGCAGGTTCGCGGGCGCCTGCCCCGTGTGCTCCGGCCCGGGCAGCGGCACGTCGGGCCGCGGCGCCGCCCCGTCGAACGGGTTGCCGATGACCCGGCTGTTCCGTGCCTGGGGCCGGGTGTGCGCCTGCTCCATGCTCAGCGAGGCCTCCAGCACGACGTGTTCGCCGTGCGGCTTGCCGTTCAGCGTCAGCTGGAGCTCGAACCGGGCGTCGTACAGCACCTGCGCGCTGCGGTACTTGCCGCTCGCGTAGCTCTTGGCCGAGGTCCCGCCCCGCCAGCCGTCCCGGTCACGCACCTCGCGGGTGACCGTGGCGGTGCCCTGGAGGGTGTCCGTGAACGGCTTGCCGCTCTCGTCCAGCACGTTCTCGCGGGTGTGCACCGGCCCCTTGCCGAAGCCCTGGGCCGAGACGTTCCAGGTGTCGGAGTCGAGGAGCCGCTTCGACTCGAAGGTCGTGCTCTCCCGGACCGGGTTGAGGTCCGCCGACGCCTGCTCCCGCCGGTACGTCAACGCGGCGACGTGCGCCGTGACACCGAGGCCGAGCTTGCTCAGCGGGCCGAGCGCGACCGCGGGGCTGCGCAGCGGAACGTCCTGCGTCATGCCGACCAGGTGGGCGCCGACGGCCGACTGCGAGAACGCCCGCAGGACGTCCTCCCTGACCTCGCTCCAGGCCTTCGCCCCCAGCTGGGCGCGCCCGAGCTCGTCCAGCCGGGCGTGCAGCGGTGCGACGCTGCGCACGTCGCGCACGACCGTGGTCTCGGGCAGCCCGGTGTAGGCGGCCGAGCCGTGCCAGATCCCGGACGGCGGGTGCGGGACCAGGGCGCCGGGCGGCAGCGGCGCGTGGTCCGGGTGCGGGGCGGGCTCCACCTGGCCCGGGGTGACCGGGCTGGTCTCCGACCGGTCGACGACCACCCGGAAGCCGAGCCCGGCGTCGACCGAGCGGGCCTGGACGCGCTGCACCCTGCCGAAGGCCCCGAACTCGACCTCGATCCGCGCCTCGCCCTCGAACACCACCCCGGCCGTCTTCACCTTGGTGCCCAGCGACAGTTCGTCGCCGCCGCCGTTCAGCACGACCTTCTCCCGGCCGGTCCTGACGCCGGCGCCGAGGCCTGCGCCGCCGCTCTTGGCCGATCCGGTCGCGCTGCCCACCAGCGGGAACTGCCACCCCGACTCGGTGGTGTCCTGCTCCGTGTGCGAGCGGGACGTCCCGGTGGCGATGTTGAACTCGGTGGGCGGCAGCTCCGCCGTCGGTTCGATCGTGTGGATCCGGGCGTTCTTCAGGGTGATGACGGCCTTGGGGCCGAGGAGGCCGTCCACCTCGATCGTCCTGGTCTCGCCCGACATCAGCGCCTTGAGGTCCTGGTGCAGCGTGCCCAGGTCGACCTGCTCCAGGAGCCTGGCCCTCAGCGCGGGCCAGGTGCTGCCGAAGTGCTCCCTCGCCTGCGCCTCGAAGCCCGCGACGAACTCGGCCATGCCCTTGGCGGCGGTCCTGGGCGCGTTCAGCTCGACGAGCGGGATGCCCTCGGCCTCCTCGGTCGCCCCCGGCCCGCGCCGCAGCGCCCACACGTCCGTCACGATGTGCGAGCCGGACAGCCTGCCCCCGCCCGGCCCGGCCCCGGGCGGGGGCAGCAGCGGAAGGACGGCCGGCTGCGGAGCGCCGGTCTCCCGGAGCGGAACCGCGACCTGGGCCTGCACGTCGACCGGGGGGACCGGCTCCGAGGGCACCTCCCTGAACACGCCGACCGTGCGCCGGCCGAGGTCGAGGAACTCCGCCTTCAGGCGGAAGACGGTGTCGAACAGGGCGGCGGTCTCCGACGTCTTGCCACGGGCCACCATCCGGCTCGCCTGGGCGTCGGCCGTCCCGTGCTGCCAGCCGTGCTGGTAGCCGACGGTCTCGGTCAGGTCGGCCGGCTTGCCGAACTTGAACTTCGCCTGGGCGCCGACGTTCAGCTGGAGCAGGCGGTCGCCGGTCACACCGACCGAGGTCTGCCGCTCCGAGCCGTACTCGAACTCGAAGTCGTCGGCCGCCCTGACGAAGGTGCTGCGGCCCAGGTCGGCCCCGACCCGGACGGTGCCGGTCCAGGTGCCCACCGAGAAGGGCACGTCCCAGACCTCGCCCCGGGACAGTGCCGTGAGCTTGGCCTGGAGGGTCTCCGCGCCGAACAGGGTCTCGGCGAGCGTCCTGGCCGCCGCGTCCTCTCCGTGCAGCACCTGGGCGAACCGGCTCGTGAAGTGCTCCAGGAGCTGGGTGCGGGTGCTGCCGAGCCCGATCAGCACGTCCGAGGCTGCCAGGCCGTGCTCGTCGATCCGGGGCGGACGGGCGGGCAGGACCGGGCCGAGGACGGTGTGCTGCGTCCCGTTCGCCTCGGTGACGACGTCGCCCGGCTGCAGGACGGGGCCGTCGTCCTCGTGCTGTCCTTCGGTCCGCGTCGTGGAGTCGATGAACTCCCGGAAGCCGTCGAGCACTTCATCCTCGCTCGGCCGAACGACCGACCGGCTCTCCCCCTCCACCAAGTCCATGAACGCCCGGAGCCTGCCGAACACCTCCTCCTCGCCCGGCCGCACGACCGACCGGCTCTCCCCCTCCACCGAGTCCATGAACGCCCGGAGCCTGCCGAGCACTTCATCCTCGCTCGGCCGCACGACCGACCGGCTCTCCCGCTCGGTCGACTCCATGAACTCCCGGAAGCCGGTGAACAACTGCTCCTCGGCCTCGGCCCGGCTCACCTGGTTCGCCGGCTCCGGGTGGTCCGCCCGCGGGTCGGCCCCGAAGAGGTGCTCCAGCAGCGGCACCAGCTCGGGCACGTTCTCCCGCACCCACTCGGCGCCGTTGTTGCGCGCCAGCCCCGTCAACGGGTCGCTGCCGTGGTTGTGGCCGAAGTACGCCGTCACCAGCTGCGCGAAGAACTCGTGCTCGTTGCGCGCCGAGTAGTTCCCGACCCGGTTGCCGCCCCCGTCCGTGAGCCCGCCGTCCGGCCACGCCGAGACGGACTCCTCGCCGAACAGCTCCGCCAGCGCGTCGGAGACGCTCCGGTCCGCGAACGCCTGCCCCACGAGCTCCCGCTGCGCCTCGGTCAGGCCGAACTCGTGGATCGCGTGAGCCAGTTCGTGCGCCGACGTGGAGTACCCCTCCGCGTACGTCCGGTGCGGTCCCACCGGCGTCCGGGTGCCCAGCAGGTTCTCCTCCGTGATCAGCACCAGCCCGTGACCGCTCGACCCCCGGACCAGCGACCAGTCACGCCCGTCCCCCGTGCCGTGCCCGGACGCCGCGAAGCCCGGGACCTCCGTCATCGGGACGTCGCGCGGCACCACCACGACGCGCACCCCCGAGGCCAGCAGCCGATCCGCGACCTCCTTGTTCGCCAGCATCCGCACGACCAGGTCCTCGGCCGTCCGCCGCGCCGCCACCGGCTGGTGCGCCCTCGGATCGACCTCGACCAGCAGCCTGGCGGCCGCCTGCACGAAGTCCTCCGGCCCCAACTCCTCGCGCAGGCCCGTCAGGTACGCCTCGTCCGCCACGAGTTCCCGCCGGTCCTCCGACGACAGGTGGTCCAGCGCCTGCACCCACTCGTGCAGCGGCCCGGGCACCGGCATCTCCCCGCCACCCAGCCCCACCGGCGGCCGGCCCACCACGGCCTGTCCGTCCTGCCCGGTCGAAGCGGGCGCCGGGAACGTCGGCGACGGCGGCTGCTGCGGCCCCGTGCCCGTCGGCGACGGCGGCTGCGACACCGGGGCCGGCGGCGGCGGAGTGGGGGCCGGTGCGGTGAGCCGCAGCTCCGACGGGAGTTCCGTGGCGACCTGGTCGACGGGAACCCCCGAGTAACCGGCCGGCACCTCGAGGACCGCGGGCACCATCTGCACGCTGCTGCCGCTCTGCCCCGCATCGGGCTTGACCATCATCCACGTACCGCCCGTGGCGACCACCGGGAAGCCGTGGGAGTCGTAGCCGGTCGAGGACGAGGCGACGAAGGTCCGACCGCCCCCGGACGGCACGGGATCGCCGATGTGGCGACCGGGGAACGGCACGAACCAGAGGTCCTCCTTGGGTGCCCGGAGGGTGACCTGCACGCCCCTCATGGAGAGGTACACGTGGAGTGTGGCCAGGTACACGCCGCCCTGTGTCGCACCGAGGCGGGGGACGGCGAGCTCGATGTCCCCCGTCCCGCTCCAGTACCCGTGCTTCTTGAGGTCCGCGATCAGACGGGCCATCTCCCAGGAGGTGACCTGGTGCCCGTCGACCGTCGGGAGCCCGTCCGCGTCGACACGGCCCACGATCTCGAACGACATGGACGAGCTCTCGACGTACCCGAACTCCGGCAGCACCGTGCCGTCCAGCACCCAGCCGTGGAACCCTCCCGAGGTGTCCGTGAGTGGCCGGCCCTGCTGGACCCAGGCGTCGCCCGGCAGTCGGTGCACGACCGGACCGGACACCGGCGGCAAGGTCGGCGGCAGCTGGGCGGCCTGTCCCGTCTGCTGCCCCGCGGCGGCGTTCCCGTCCCCCGTCGGCGATCCGGGCGCGGTGCTCCCGTCGTCCCCCACCAGGTCGTCCAGCTCGATGATCTTTCCCTCGGACTCCTGCCCCGGCTCGTGCACCGGTTGGTCGTCGGCCGGGTCCGGATCGGGGTGCGTCTCCCAGGAGGTGACCTCGGTGCTGAGCCCGACGGTGTGCGGTGCCGGGCCCACGAGCGGCATTCCCTCGCCGTTGCTCACCCTGAACTCGGTCTTCTCGTCCGCGAAGTACGGCCCGAGCTTCTCCGGCCGGCTCCCGTGCTCCAGCCAGACCCAGTTCCCGGGGCCGACGTGCACCTGCTCTCCGACGAGGGACAGGCCGACCTTCTCGGCGACGAGGAGGTGCGTGGTGCCGAGCGGCGAGGCGGCGATCCAGACCTTCCCCGCCGCCGCGAGCGCGTGGATCCTCCGGTCCATCCGCCACAGGTGGTTCAGCATCTGGTCGGCGTACGACCGGTGGGCGTCCGACGCCAGGTCGGTGGCCAGCAGGCGCAGCGGCCTGCGGACGTCCCAGCTGCCGTCCTCCACCAGCTTGAACAGGGCGTGCGCGGCCTCGGCCGGGGTGAGGGCGGTGCCGTGCAGTGCGGGGCGCCCGCCGACGGTGTCCAGCACCACGGTGAGGAAGTCGTCCCGGAACTGCAGCGTCGTCAGGAGCGGCACCAGGGCGTCGTGGTCCGCGGGCCGGTCCCCCAGCAGGTACAGGCCCGGTTCACCCGGGACCACCGGCTCGGTGTCGGCCCGCCCGACGGCCTCCCAGGCCGTCCGCAGGTCGGCCAGGGCCGAGGTGTGGTCGGTGTACTCCACGTCCTGTGCGACCGCCAGCAGCCGGCGCAGGTCGTGATCGCCCGTTCCGGTCCCGCCGGTCACCTGTCCGGTGAACCGCTGCAGGTCGTCCTGGGTGATCCGGTGGTCCGGAGACAGACCGAGTTCGGTGCGGGCCAGGGTGGCGACCAGGGACACGCCCGTGAGCTCGGCGAGGCCGTGCCCGACGGCCTCGTGCAGGGTGGCGGTGATCCGCGCGGCGTCCCACAGGTGCTCGGTCGCCCGGCGGACCAGGACCTCGTCCGGGGCGGCCGCCTGGGCCCGGCGCGCGTCCGGCAGCCCGACGTGGGCGCCCGCGGCCTTGGCCAGCTGCCAGAGGTCCCGGTGGAACCGCACCTCGGTCGCGTTGGCCAAGCGGGCCAGTTGGGACCTGAGCTTCTCGTGGAGCTGCCGGGGCCACTGCGGCGAACCGTCCTGCCACTCGAACGGCCGCGCGGATCCGTTCTCCACGTAGTCGATCCGCTCGTACGGCCCGGTGCTCGTGCTGCCGGTGCCGCTGCCCGTGACCGTGAGGACGGTATCGGGCTTCACCAGGATCTCCCGCTCCCCGTCCCGGTAGCGGGAGAAGGGCGTGATGTCGACACCGTTCTCGCCCGCCAGGCGGATCCGGGCCAGGACCCGGTGGGCCAGCCGGTACTGGGCGAGCTTCTCGTCGGGCGCCAGGAATTCCTGGGCCGTCTCCTCCAGCCGGCTGGTGCTGAGCAGCCCCGCGCTGCTCTGCTTGTTGCCGGGCTTGGCCGCCGTGAACAGGCTCTCCGGGCCGTCCAGGCGGCCCAGCCCCCACTCTCCCCGGTAGACGACCCCGGTCACGGCCGGCAGCCGGTCCAACGCCTCGATGATCATCTCGGCGTGGATCCGCAGCTCCTTCTCGATCTCGGGCAGCAGTTCCCGAGCCATCCGGGAGAGTTCCGCGGTGTGCTCGGGCGTCCGGTACTTCGGTCCGGGACTGGCGATGAGCCCGCCGAGCTCCGGGTGGTCCAGGAGCATCGACGGCACCGCCTCGACCTTCCCGGTCAGCAGCGTGTCGATCTGCTTGGTCAGCGCGGTGTGCAGCAACGGTCCGTCGAACTTCAACAGCACGTTGATCAGCGGGTAGGCCTTGCCGGTGTAGATGTTGAGCGCCTCGACGTGGGCCACGCTCAGCCGCGCGCCGAGCTCCTCCCGCGTCAGCCCGTTGTCCATCAGCCACTCCCGCTCGAACGGGTACGGCACCTGCCCCGGCTCGACCATCCGCTGCCACACCCGGCGAACGGATTCCAGGCCCTCCTCCTCGAAGCCGCCGTTGCGGCGGGAGCGGCTCGCCAGGGCGTGGTACACCGACTCGTGCGGGAGCATCCCGAGCTCCCGGCGCAGGGTGCTCTCGGGCAGGCCCGGAACGTGCCGGTACATCGCGGCGGCCTCGGTCAACAGGTGCGACGGTACCGGCGGGAGCTCCCCGGCGAGTTCGGCGCCCTTGAGGATCTCGTAGAGCGAGTGGTCGCCCAGCGGCAGCATCCAGCCGACCAGCGCGAGCAGCATGTCCTCCGCCGGAACGTCCGGGACCTTGAGCGCGCGGAACGCGCCGAGCATCTTCGCCGCGGTCGCCGAGACGCCGGTGCTGAGTTGCATTCCCTTGGTGTTCCGGGTCTCGCCGTACCACGTGGAGGCCGTGTTGACGTCGTGCTTGAAGTTGCCGGGCTCCCACTGGAGGGTCCGGGAGGCCTCGGCGCCCTGGAACGTCGTCTCCCGGGGGCTCAGCGGCATCCGGATCTCGATGAGCTTCCGGTCCAGCTCGGGTGGATTCGTCTCGGTCCGCGGCGTGCGGGCGTCGGAGCTGGCCCGGTACTCCCGCTGGAGTGCCATCGGGGCCCGGTGCGCGACCGCACCGGTGGCGAAGTAGTCCTTGTCGAAGTAGCTGGCTCCGCCGGTCAGCGCGTGCGAGACCTTCCGGGTGGTGCTGTTGAGGTAGTCCAGCTGCTGCGGCACCCGGGTGGTGTCCAGTCCCAGCTCGCGCAGCCGGGCGGCCGGACTCCCGTGCTCGGTCAGGCCGTTCAGCACCTGCTTGAGACCGTACGAGCCGGGCGCCTGCGTGCCGTCGTGGGCGTAGGCGGCGTTGAAGAAGGCCGTCATCAGCTCGCGGAGGTTGCCGTTCGCCAGCAGCTCGTGGAACTCGTCCCGGGTGAGGTGCTCACCGACCTGCCCGGCCGAGGTCGGGTCCTTGCTCAGGAACACCCGGTAGACCTGCTCGCCGGTCGGGTCGCCGTGCGCCGCCTTCAGTACCTCGTACAGCCGGTACGCACTTCCCCGGGCTGCTTGCAGCGCCCGTTCGTCCCGGTAGGCGAGCAGGCCGACGGACCTCTCGAAGTTCTGCGCGACGGTCTCGTACTCCGGCGCGTTGTACAGGTGCTTGCGGCCTGCGCCGAACTCGTGCGCCTGCGGGTCCGGCGTGACGATCCGGTGCTCGGGCGTGGCGGTCAGCGGTGCGGACCCGCCGTCCTGGTGGGACGGCAGCTCGGTGGCCACGACCTGGACGTGCTCGGCCGGGGCGTGCTCCGCCGGGGCGTGCTCGGCCGGGGCGGTGAGCCGGACCCAGTGGCCGCCCGGCTCGACGCGCGGGAGTCCGGCACTGTCGAAGCCGACGTCGCGGGTGACGACCAGCCGGCGCGAACCGTCGCCCGCGACGCGGTCGGGCACCAGCCACAGGGTGCCGCCCGGGGCGTCCACCTCGACCTTCAGCGCCGGTCGCTGCTCGCGCAGCGCGGCGACGAAACGGCCCGCGTACGAGTCCGCGCCGCCGCGGCCGGCGTCGCAGCCGGCCAGGCGCAGCGGCCGGCCGTCCCACACGCCCCGGTCGTACAGGTCGAGCGCGGTCCTGGCCAACTCGCGGGGCGGGACGGGCTTTCCGTCGACATGCGGCGCGCCGTCCGGTCCCTTGCCGTGGAAGACCAGGGTGAAGTGGGACGGGTCGGAGGGGAAGTGGGCGAGCGCCTCGTCGGTGGCGCGCGGGTCGGAGCCGCGGTCGGCCAGCCAGTGCACGCCGGGGCGGATCTCGGTCGTGACCGGCGGGCGCTCGTGGAGGGCGCCCGGGGCGCCCAGCGCCGAGGCGACGACCGCCGTCAGGTCGTCCCCACCGGGCAGGTCGGCGGTGTCCCGGGCCCGGACGGCACCTCCGCCGTCGGCCCCTCGGTCGGCGGCCCC
>NZ_JBIVVI010000200.1:0-9912 GCF_044757675.1 Kitasatospora sp. NPDC091257 | reverse complement strand
GGATGTCCGAGAACTCTCCGCCCCCTGCCGACCTGCGGGCCTGGCTCTGGCTGCTGATCGCGTCGACGCTGCTGATGGTCGGGTACTTCACGCTGCCCCTGGAGTGGCTCGGCGAGCGCCGGCCGCTGCTGAGCTGGCTGGTGTTCGCGGGCGCGCTGGTCGGGCTGACCTGGCTGATGCTGGCCAAGATCGTCGGGGTGATGCGGGGGACGGCCAAGCGGCCGGTGGTCTGGCTGGCCTTCCTCATCTTCCTGGCGATGACCATCTTCGCGGGGACGTACTA
Source organism: Kitasatospora sp. NPDC091257 (assembly GCF_044757675.1). NCBI lineage: Bacteria > Bacillati > Actinomycetota > Actinomycetes > Kitasatosporales > Streptomycetaceae > Kitasatospora > Kitasatospora sp. NPDC091257. The sequence goes on along the minus strand of NZ_JBIVVI010000200.1, from coordinate 9,629 downwards.
CGTGCTGGGCGCAAACAAGCCGGAGTTCGCCGGGCTGGAGACCCGGCTGGACGCGCTGTACTTCACCGTGGTGACGATGGCGACGGTCGGGTACGGGGACATCACCCCGGCCGGGCAGACGGCGCGCCTCGTGGTGGTGCTGCAGATCGGGTACAACTTCGTGTTCCTCGCGGCGGCGGCCGGAACGGCGTCCCGGGCGGCCCGGGGGAACGTGGAGCGACGGATCCGACGGCAGGACTGAGGCCGGCGCGGACGGCAACGGACGTCCGCCCGGCACCCCTGCGGCCACCCCGTCGACAAATCTTTCCGACGATTCGTCAAAATCCTTCAGTTCTTTGATGGTTGGCTCCGAACCGGCCGCCTCGTCGAGGGCTGCGGGCCGCCCACCGGCACCCGGCCGACACCACGCTCCGGCCGACCGGGCTGCCCGGATCCGCGAGGACGCCGTACCCGTAAAGTGACCTCACGAAATTCTCATGTTTTCGCTCGGCCGGACGACGCGTTCCGCGGCGGCCAGGGAGACGAAGAAGTCCGGGAGGGTCCGTGGAAGGTCATGAGGTACGCAAGCTCGCCGAGCTCGAGGACCGGCACTGGTGGTACAAGGAGCGGCGGATACTGCTGGGCCGGGAGCTCGCCAAGTTCAGCAAGGCCGGCACCGCGCTGGACATCGGGGCCGCGGGCGGTGGCAACACCCGGGTGCTGAGGGCGAACGGGTGGAAGCCGATCGCGATCGAGTACGGGGAGGAGGGCGCCCAGGTGGCCCGCGACCGCGGGCTCACCGTGATGCGGGCCGACGCCCGCAGGCTCCCGGTCGCCGACGGCGCGATCGACCTGGTGGTCGCCTTCGACGTGCTGGAGCACATCGAGGAGGACGACGCGGCGATGGCCGAGATCCACCGGGTGCTGCGCCCCGGCGGGGTGGCACTCATCGCGGTGCCGAGCGACATGAGGCTCTGGTCGGCGCACGACGTCGCGGTCGGCCACGTCCGCCGCTACACCCGCGACACCCTGCGCGAGGTGATCGTCGGCAGCGGCTTCACCATGGAGACCCTGGACAGCTGGAACGTCCTGCTCCGTCCGGCCGCCGCCTGGCGCCGGAAGAAGAGCACCGGCAGCGACCTGGACGACGTTCCGGCCTTCATCAACACCGCGCTCAGCACGGTGATCGCCGCCGAGCGCTACCTGCCCGTCCAGGGCCTGCCGGGCGTCTCCCTGCTGACCCGGGCCCGCAAGCCCGTCACCGCCGCCAGGTAGGCGCCACCGGGGTTTCCGTCGGCCCCTTGCCGCGCAAGGGGCCGACGGGCGTGCGCCCCGACGTTTCCGCCGGCCGGTCGGCGGGGCCTCCGCTGCACGGGAAGTCGGCCGGGCCGACTTCCCGTGCCTTCGGATGCCGGGGCCGCCGTGGTCGGTGCGGTCGGTGTGGTCGGTGCGGTCGGTGCGGTCGGTGTGGTCGGCCCACAGCACTGTCCACAGGCTGTGGACAGTGCTGTGCACTCAGGATGGAACCCTCACCCGCGGCGAAGGACGCGAATCCGCCTCCGCGAAGCCGGTAGCCGACGGCCGGAGCCGGTAGCCGGTAGCCGGTGACAGGCGGCCGGGCCCGTCAGTCGTCCTGGAGGTCGACGGCGGTGTGCAGGGTGGCGAACAGGGCCGAGAGGCGGGCGTTCCAGTTGGCGTACGTCGGGACGTCGATGGCGTGCTTCTTGCCCATGTCCTTGACCACCTTCTGGGCGTTCTTGAGCTCCTGCGCGGCGTCGTCCGGGTTGCCCTCGTTGAGGCGCGCGGCAGTGGTGTCGAGGATCCTCAACAGGTCGGTCTGCTTGTCCCGCTCCCTGCCGACCTGGGCCTGGGCGACGGCCTGGCGGAAGGCCTGGATCTGCAGCGCTGCCGGCTGGTTGCGCGGGACGGCCTGGGTGGGGGCCGGGGGCGCGGACGGCGCCGCCGAGCTGGTGGTGGGCGCCGCCGAGCCCGCGGAGGCCTTCGGGGTGGGCGTCGTGACCGGGGCGGTGGACGGGGCGGTGGCCGCGGCGGGCTTGGCGGCGGCCGCGTTGCCGGCCGGCTCGTCGAAGGCGGTGAGGGCGAGCGCGGTGACGCCGGCCAGGCCCGCCACGCCCAACGCCCCGAACACCAGCGGCTTCCGCCGGCTGCGGGCAGGCGCGGGCGCGTTCCCGGGCCTTGGGACCGGGACGTAGGCGGGAGCCGCCGGGGCGGGTATCGGCGCCATCACCGAGGTGGCGGCCGGCGGCTGGGGCGGCAGCACCGTGGTGTGCTGCTGGTTCGGCGCCGGGAAGTGCGGCACCGGCGGCAGCAGCTGGGTGGCGGCCCCGCCCGCGTTCGCGAGCAGCTCCGCCGTCGGGTCGGCGACCATCAGCCCCGGTACGGTGCCGAGGAGTTCGGCCCGGGCGGTGGCCGCGTCGGCCGGGCGGTCGACCGGGTTCTTGGCCAGCAGCCGCAGCACCGCCGCGTCCAGCGCGGGCGGCAGGCCCTGGCGGCGGGCGGACGGCGGCAGCGGCTGCTCGCTGACGTGCTTGAAGGCGATCGCCACCGGGGTTTCGGCGGTGAACGGGGTCGCGCCGGTGAGCATCTCGGTCAGCACGCAGCCGACCGCGTACAGGTCCGTCCGCCCGTCCAGTTCCGAGGCGGTGGCCTGTTCGGGCGAGAGGTAGGCGGCCGTGCCGAGCACGCTCGCGGTCTGGGTCAGGTTGCTGGAGGAACCGGCCCTGGCGATGCCGAAGTCGACGACCTTCACCCCGCCGTCATCGGTGATCATGATGTTCCCGGGCTTGATGTCCCGGTGCACCAGCCCGGCCGCGTGCGCGACCGACAGCGCCTCGCAGACCGCCGCCGCGATGCCCACGGCGCGCTCCACCGGCAGCGCCTGCTGCTCCGCCAGCAGGGCGGCCAGCGAACGGCCGTTGACCAGCTCCATGACGATGAACGGGGTGCCCTGGTCCACGCCCGAGTCGAAGACCATGACGATCCTCGGGTGCGCCAGCATGGCCGCGTGCTGCGCCTCGCGGCTGAAGCGCTCGGCGAAGCGGGGGTCGTCGGCGAGTCCGCCGTTGAGGACCTTGACGGCCACCTGACGGCCCAGCACCCGGTCCGTCCCGCGCCAGACGGTGGCCATGCCGCCGACGCCGAGCAAGTCGACGAGTTCGTAACGCCCGTTCAGCGCCCGTCCGATCACCTGGAGCTCCCCTCACGTGCCCTGCCCGGGGTCCCGGGCCGCCTCGTGCACCTGTGCACGATAGCCGCACCGCCGAACGCGCCGACCAGGGGCGGAGGGGGCGTTCTCGCGGTTGGCGGCGGAGCGCGGGGTGGGGCGGTTGGTGCTGTTGTCGGGGCGTGGTGAGGAGGCCGCGGAGGCGGGGGAGAAGGCGGTGATGGAGTCGGGGGCCGCGTGGACGGTGGTGCGGTGTGCGTGGTTCAACCAGAACTTCAGTGAGTCGTTCTTCCTGGAGCCGGTGCTGGCGGGGGAGTTGGCGTTGCCGGTGGGCGGTGCGGTGGAGCCGTTCGTGGACGTGGAGGACATCGCGGACGTGGCGGTGGCGGCGTTGACGGAGGCGGGGCACGCGGGGGAGGTGTACGAGTTGACGGGGCCGCGGCTGCTGTCGTTCGCGGACGTGGCGGTGGAGTTGTCGGGGGCGACGGGGCGTGAGGTGCGGTTCGAGGCGGTGTCGGAGGAGGTGTACCGGGGGGTGCTGGAGGCGGCGGGGCTGCCGGCGGACTTCGCGGAGCTGTTCTCGGTGATCCTGGACGGCCGCAACGCCTCGCTGGGCGACGGTGTGCGGCGTGCGCTGGGGCGTGAGCCGCGGGACTTCGCCGACTACGCCCGCGAGGCCGCCGCCTCCGGCGTGTGGAACGCGTGAGCCGACCCGTCCGGGCGGCTCCGACCGGCCGCCTGCGGGCGGGCGTTGGTCGATAATCCGAACGGACTCTGGAGGTCTGGTCATGACGGACGGTACGACGATCTGGTCGACCGAGCACGGGCTCCGCGCCCTGCCCGAGCAGCTCAAGGGCTTCGGCCTGATGCACGTGGCGATGCGCCGGGACGCGGCACGGCTGACCGCCGTGGCGCAGCGCGGCGCGGCGGGCTCCTCCGCGGCGCTCGCGGAGTGGTTCGGGCGGCTGCGCTCGGTGATCGACTGGCACCACCACAGCGAGGACGAGATCCTCTGGCCGTACCTGCGCGGCCGGGTGGCGGGCTTCGACGGCAGCGGGGTCCTGGAGGAGGACCACGAGGCGCTGGACGCCTCGATGCGGCGGGTGGCCGGGGTGCTGGGCTCCGGCCTGCGGGCCGAACTCCCCGAGGCGGCCCGGGCGTTCGAGAGCCTGGTGCGCGAGCACCTGCGGCACGAGGAGCCGGTGGTCTTCCCGGCACTGGCCGGCCTGTCGGTGGACGAGTACCTGCGGGTCGAGCGCCGGATCATCGGGAGCGCGCCGACCCAGGTGATGACCTACCTCCAGCCCTGGATGTTCGACGGCGCGGACGCGGCCTCGGTCCGGGCGGTCTCGGCGACCATCCCGGCCCCGGTGCGGCTGCTCGGTCGGACGGTCCTGGACCGGCGGTACCGGCGCGGCCTGGACCCGGTGCTCTGAGGAGGCCGGGAACCTCGCCCCTCGGCCCCGGGCGCGGCACCGCGGCACGCGGCACGTGCCCCGCCGGGGAACGGGGTTCCGGTTGTCGCGGTTTCGTTGCGCGGCTCGCCGCACGGTGGGCGGTGTCGAGTGTTCCACGTTCGCCGGCGCCGCACTGCGCGGAGCCGGAAGAGTGAGAGGGTCCTGAGATGCGTTCGGATCAGACCGCGGTTCCGCTGTCGTACACGGCGCCGTCTGCCATCGGGGGTGCGGGGGTGGGGAGTTCCGTGCAGAGCGTCGGACAGAGCCGGGCCGCGGGTCCGCTGCTGGCGGGTGCCACCGTCGCGATGGGCCTGATGGCCGGGCTGTTCTTCGCCTTCGACGTGTCGGTGATGCCGGGCCTGGCGGCCGGGGACGACCGTACCTACGTGACGGCGATGCAGCACATCAACAAGTCGATCGAGAACGGGCTGTTCGGCCTGGTCTTCGTCGGCGCCTTCGCGGCGACCGGCCTGGCGGCCTGGCTGCTGCACAAGGCCGGCCGGCGCCGGGCGGCGCTGTGGGCGGCCCTGGCGACGGCGCTGTACGTGGTGGCGCTGATCGTCACCATGGGCGTCAACATCCCGCTCAACAACGAGCTGGCGGCGGCCGGCGACCCGTCGCAGATCCACGACTTCGCCGCCGTGCGGGCCAGGTTCGCGGACAGTTGGGTGCCGGCGAACATGCTCCGCACGGCGCTCTGCACGGGCGGGCTGCTCGCCCTGACCCGCTCCCTGGTGCTGCACGGCCGCGGCGCCCGCTGAGCCCCGCCCGTCCCGCGTACCGCCGCTGTGCCCGTCCGCCTCGTGCGGGCGGGCACACGCGCGTTCCCGGGCCGTGCGTCCGCCCCTGCCCACGGGCCGTCGGACCCGGTAGGTGCGCGGGGGCGTGCGCCGGTGCGCCGGGTCGGTGCGTTCTCCCAATTCACTTGGTGAGACCCCGAGTTGGCGAACCGGCCGGATGTGGTGGAGCATAGGCCGGGCCCGGTCTGTTGCGGTGCGCTTGCGCCGCGGCCGAGGCGCCGTTCGACTGCTGGGGGAGGAGGCGGTTCCGGTGAATCCGGCGGAACGTCCGTTTCTGGTCCGGGGGAAGGCGGTCCCCCTGGCCAGATACCTGGCGGAGGCGGACATCGAGGGCCTGGTGGCCTGCTCGTGCATCGGGAACGAAGTCAGCATCGACCTCGCGGACACCAGGATCCTGGTGAGCCTGGTCGACGTCGCCGACGTGGTGCGGCTCAACTTCGACATGGTCCAGGACGGCCCGGCCAAGCCCCGCTCCTGGTCGCGCCGGCTGCCCGCCGGCACCGGCCCGCGCGAGATCGCGTCCCGGATAGCGCTGGACGTGCGGGCCCTGGAACGCGAACTCGCGCCGCTGCGGCTGCGTCCGCCCCGGGCGACGCCGACGGTGACGCCGCCGCGGCAACACCGTCCGGGCTGACCACCCGGCGGGCGGGAACCGGCCCGGGTCCGGCGGCGGAGGCGCTGCCGGGCCCGGGCTCCGCGCTGTCCCGGTCGGGCCGGCGGCCCCATGGGGAGCGGAAGTCGCTTCCGGCCATCCGGAGCTCACCCTCCCACTTGTCGCGCGTAGAAACGTTCTTCCGCCGTACGTCTGGCCGTTGCCCGATGCGCCCGGTAGGGATCTGGTGGCGCTGTTAGAACCGCAGCGCCCGACCTTTCTTGTCCGTGGTCACACCGCCGGGCCGCGAGCCCGGACGGTGGTCAGGAGGAGCCTCATGCGGAGCACCTTGAATCCCCGGATCACCCCGAGAGCGGCGCGAGTGCGGCGCCGGACGCCGGCGGCGGTCTCCGCCGCGGCCGTGGTGGCGGCGCTGGTGGCGCTGCCCGGCGGCGTTGCGCAGGCGGCGTCGCCCGACATCGTGATCAGCCAGGTGTACGGCGGCGGCGGCAACTCCGGTGCCCCGTACGCCAACGACTTCGTCGAGCTGTACAACCGCGGCACCACGCCGGTGTCGGTCACCGGCTGGACGGTGCAGTACGCCTCGGCCACCGGGTCCAGCTGGTCGCGGACCACCCTCTCCGGGACGATCGCGCCCGGCCACTACTTCCTCGTCCAGGAGGCCGCCGGGGCCGGCACCGGCGCCGCGCTGCCGACGGCGGACGCCACCGGCACGATCGCGATGTCCGCGACCTCCGGCAAGATCGCCCTCGTCACCAACGGCACGGCGCTGACCTGCGCCACCGGCTGCGCGACCCAGTCCGGGGTGAAGGACTTCGTCGGCTACGGCAGCGGCGCCGGCTCCGCCGAGGGCTCGCCGACCGGCAACCTGTCGAACGGCACCGCGGCCCTGCGCGCGGGCGGCGGCGCCACCGACACCGACAACAACGCGACGGACTTCGTGATCGGCTCGCCCGCGCCGCGCAACTCCTCCACCGGCGGGGGCGGAAACCCCGGCGGCACCCGCATCCACGACATCCAGGGCGCCGCCCGGGTCTCCCCGCTGGCCGGCAGCGCGGTCAGCGCCGTGCCCGGCGTGGTGACGGCCGTCGGCCCCAACGGCTTCTGGTACCAGGACCCGCAGCCCGACAACGACCCCGGCACCAGCGAGGGCGTCTACGTCTACACCTCCGGCGCGCCCTCGGTCGCGGTCGGGGACTCGGTCACGGTGAGTGCCACCGTCAGCCAGTTCCGCCCGGGCGGCACCGGCGGCACCACCAACCTGTCGATCACCGAACTGACCGCGCCCGCCGTCACGGTGGTCGCCCACAACGCGCCGCTGCCCGCCGCCACCCTGGTCGGCCAGGGCGGGCGGGTGCCCCCGTCCGCGGTCATCTCCGGCGTCACCTCCGGCGACGTCGAGACCGCGGGGAACTACCAGCCCGCCACCGACGGCCTGGACTTCTGGGAGTCCCTGGAGGGCATGCGGGTCGAGATCGACGACGCGGCCGTGGTCGGCCCCACCAACAAGTACGGCGAGCTCTCCGTCGTCCCGCAGGGCAGCGGCACCCGCACCAACCGGGGCGGCATCCTGCTGCAGGCGAACGACGGCAACCCGGAGCGGGTCGTCCTCGGGAAGGCGCTCGCCCCCACCCCGACCGCCAACGTCGGCGACACCCTGACCGGCGCCACCGTCGGCGTGCTCGACTACGCCTTCGGCAACTTCACCCTCCAGGTCACCGCGACCCCGACGGTCACTGCCGGCACCACCGCCCCCGAGGTCACCGCCGCGCCGACGGCCGGCCAGCTCGCCGTCGCGACCTTCAACGTGGAGAACCTCGCCCCGTCCGACCCGCAGAGCAAGTTCGACGGCCTCGCGGCGGGCATCGTCACCAACCTGCGCTCGCCCGACCTGGTCGCCCTGGAGGAGATCCAGGACAACAGCGGCGCCACCAGCGACGGCACGGTGAGCGCCACCCAGACCCTGGCCAAGCTCACCGCGGCCGTCACCGCGGCCGGCGGCCCCTCCTACTCCTACCGCGAGATCGACCCGGTGGACGGCCAGGACGGCGGGCAGCCCGGCGGCAACATCCGCCAGGTGTTCCTGTACCGCACCGACCGCGGCCTCTCCTTCACCGACCGCCCCGGCGCCGGCTCCACCACCGCCGACTCCGTGGTGAACGCGGGCGGCACGCCGCAGCTGGCCTACTCGCCCGGACGGATCGACCCGGCCAACGCGGCGTTCAACTCCAGCCGCAAGCCGCTCGCCGGAGAGTTCCGCTGGAACGGCAAGCCGGTCTTCGTGATCGCCAACCACTTCAACTCCAAGGGCGGCGACCAGCCCCTCTTCGGCCGCTACCAGCAGCCGGCCCGCCCCTCGGAGAGCCAGCGCCACGACCAGGCGACCGTGGTGAAGGACTTCACCGACCGGATCCTGGCCGTGGACCCGAAGGCCTCGGTCATCGTGCTCGGCGACCTCAACGACTTCGAGTTCTCCCAGACCGCCGACATCCTCACCGCCGGCGGCTCGCTCACCGACCTGCCGCGCACCCTGCCGCTGCCCGAGCGCTACACCTACGTGTACGAGGGCAACTCGCAGGTGCTGGACCACATCCTGATCTCCGGCGCGCTCGCGGCCACCGCGTACAGCTACGACATCGTGCACATCAACAGCGAGTTCAGCACGCAGCTCAGCGACCACGACCCGCAGGTGGTGCGGATCCCGCTGCCGTAGTGGGCCCGACGAACGGTGCCGGTCTCCCCGTGGTTCGGGGAGACCGGCACCGTTCGTCGGGGCGGGAACGCTAGCCGAGCAGCAGGAACTTGGTGGACGGGGTGTTCCGGTAGGTGCTGCAGTCGGTGTTCTGGGTGGTCGTGCTGTACGTGAAGCCGTAGGGGACGTCACAGGCCCAGAGGCCGCTGTACGGCTTGCGGAGGTGGAAGGCGTTGGACTGGCCGCCGCCCGTGGTGAGGTTGCAGGCGGTGCCCCAGACGAGGTAGTCGTAGGTGAACTCCGGGGTGCCCACGCAGGCGACCAGGCCGTCGACCGGCTTGCGCAGGTGGTACTGGTTGGACTGCACGCCGCTGATCTGGCTGCAGGCGAGACCCCAGGTGATGTTGTCGTAGACGAAGCCGGGCGTGCTCCGACAGGCCGTCAGGCCGTCGTAGGGGGTCCGCAGGTGGAACTGCGGCGAGTTCCAGCTGCCGCCGCCGCTGCAGCTGCGGTTCATCGACACCTGGTCGTAGACGTACCCGGCCGGGACCTCGCAGGCCCAGGAGCCGTCGAGGCTGGTGGTGGTGGCCTTCGCGGGGGTCGCGGCGACCGCGCCCGAGAGCAGGAGGGCGAGGGCGGCCAGTGCGGCGAGCAGCAGGCGGGCGAAGCGGGTGTGCGCGTGTGCGGTGGGCATGGTTCTCCCAGGGTCGTGGCCGGAGCCGAGGCTCGGCGCGGGAACAACGGGACATGCGGTACCGTGCGGGCCGGCAAAGGGAGTTGCGGCCCGTCGAAGGTTTTAGCACGGCGTCGTCACGGCCGCCTCACGAACCGCTCGACTCGGGTGGATGTTGTGAAGCCCCGACGGAACCCCGCCCCGGCCCCTTGAGTTCCAGGGGCCGGGGCG
>NZ_JBIVVI010000199.1:0-9918 GCF_044757675.1 Kitasatospora sp. NPDC091257 | reverse complement strand
CCCTCGACGCCTCCGGCCCGTCGAGGCCTCCCCCGGCATCCCCACCGACGAAGGAGTGATCCCCATGAGCACGTTCGTACTGGTCCCCGGATTCTGGATCGGCGCCTGGGCCTGGGACGAGGTGGCCGCGCCGCTGCGCGCGGCCGGGCACCGCGTGTACGCCGTCAGCCTGCCCGGGGTGGCCGAACGCGCCGTCGAGACGGGCGAGTTCGGGCTGGAGGACCACATCGCCGACCTCGCCGCACTGCTGGTCCGGGAGGACCTGTCGGACGTCGTCCTGGTCGCGCACAGCGGCGCCTGCGCCCCGGTGGGCGGGCTCGCGGACCGGATGCCGGAGCGGATCCACCGGGTGGTCTACCTGGACAGCGGCCCGCTGATCGACGGCTCCGCGGTCCAGGACCTCTGGGAGCCCGACTACCGGCGGACGGCCGAGGCCTCGCTGGTCGACGGCCGTCTCCCGATGCCCTCCTGGGAGTACCTGGCCGAGCACGGCGCCAGCGTGGCGGGGCTGGACGGGGCCGCCCTCGCGCGCATCCGCTCCCGGGCCACCGCGCAGCCGGCCGGGGCGTTCCGGGACCGGCTGCGGCTGACCGGCGCCGGGGCCGCGCTGCCGCAGGCGCTGGTCTCCTGCTCCTTCCCGCTCTCCCAGGTGCGCGAGCTGATCGCCGCCGGGCACCCGTACTTCGCCGGGATGTCCGGGCCGAACTGGGAGCTGCGCGAACTGCCCACCGGGCACTGGCCGATGTTCTCCCGTCCGGCCGACACGGCGGCCCTGCTGGCGGAGCTGGCCGCGCTCTGAGCCCGTCGGCCCGGCCCCTTCCGTCCCGCGCCGGGCCGACGGGCCGTCCCGTCCGCGCCCAGCGGTGTGCCCCACGGCGCCCTCGGCGTGTCCGACCGTCGCGCAACCGCGCCCGGACCGGCAGGATGGGGCCCACGCCGTACCCGAGCGAGGAGCGAGCACACGCCCGTCATCCCCGCCGTGCGGACCGGGGTGGCCATCGAGACGACGGAGGACAGGGCATGACCAGCACCGCCGAGGAGTACGACGTCATCGTCCTGGGAGCCGGTCCGACCGGCGAGAACGTGGCCGACCGGACGGTCGCCGCAGGGCTGAGCACCGTGATCGTGGAGGCCGAGCTGGTCGGCGGCGAGTGCTCGTACTGGGCCTGCATGCCCAGCAAGGCGCTGCTGCGGCCGGTGGCCGCGCTGGCCGACGCCCGCGCGGTGGCCGGCTCCCGGGAGGCGGTCGACGGCCGACGGCTGGACCCGGCCGCGGTGCTGGCCCGGCGGAACTCCTTCGCCTCCGGCTGGAAGGACGACGGCCAGGTGCGGTGGCTGCGGGACACCGGCATCGAGCTGGTCCGCGGCCACGGCCGGCTGGCCGGGGAGCGGACGGTGACGGTGGAGGCCGAGGACGGCAGCGAGCGGGTGCTCACCGCCCGGCACGCCGTCGTGGTGTGCACCGGCAGCCGCCCGGTGCTGCCCGCGCACGTGCCGGGGCTCGCCGAGGCCCACCCGTGGACCAACCGGGAGGCCACCGGCTCGCAGACCGTCCCCGGGCGGCTGGCCGTGGTCGGTGGCGGGGTGGTCGGGGTGGAGATGGCCGCCGCCTGGCGGGCGCTCGGCTCCGAGGTGACGCTGCTGGTGCGCGGTGACGGACTGCTGCCGAGGATGGAGCCGTTCGCGGGCGAGCTGGTCGCGGAGGGCCTGCGGGCCGCCGGGGTCGACCTCCGCTTCGGCACCGAGGTCACCGCGCTGGAGCGGGCGGACGGCTCCGGGCCGGTGACCCTCGCCCTCGACGGCGGCGGGACGCTGACCGTCGACCAGGTGCTGTACGCGACCGGCCGGGCCCCGCGCACCGCCGACGTCGGGCTGGAGCAGGTCGGCCTGAAGCCGGGCGACTGGCTGGAGGTGGACGACAGCTGCACGGTGCTCGGTGTGGACGGCGAGTGGCTCTACGCCGCCGGGGACGTCAACCACCGGGCGCTGCTCACCCACCAGGGCAAGTACCAGGCCCGGATCACCGGCGCGGCGATCGCCGCCCGCGCCCAGGGGCTCCCGCTGGACACCTCGCGCTGGGGCGCGCACGCCGCGTCCGCCGACCTCGCGGGCGCGCCCCAGGTGGTGTTCACCCAGCCGGAGGTCGCCGCCGTCGGTCTGACTCGGGCCGCCGCCGAGGCGGCCGGGCTGCGGGTGAAGACCGTCGACCACGAGATCGGCTCCGTCGCCGGGGCCTCGCTCTACGGCGACGACTACCGCGGCCGGGCCCGGGTGGTCTTCGACCTGGACCGGAAGGTGCTCGTCGGCGCCTGCCTGGTCGGCCCCGGGGTGGCCGAACTGCTGCACTCGGCCACCGTCGCGGTGGTCGGCGAGGTGCCGATCGACCGGCTCTGGCACGCGGTGCCCTCGTACCCGACGATCAGCGAGGTCTGGCTGCGGCTGCTGGAGGACTGCCGGGGGTAGCGACCTACGGTCCGCGGGCGGGCGGGCGGCGCTCCCGCGGGCGGGGCAACCCGGGCGGCCGGCGCTCCCGCGGGCGGGGCAACCCGGGCGGCCGGCGCTCCCGCGGGCCCCCGGACGGCCCTCGTTCGTGTCGGCCTCCCGGGTGACCGGCGCGGCGAGATGTGGCCGCCGGTGGTCGGCGGGACACTGGCGGTCGGAGGGGCCGTCCCGGGGGGCCGTGCACATGACCAGGTGGTGTGAGGCATGACCGAGGTGCTGTTGGCCGTCGGAACCGAGAAGGGCCTCTTTCTCGGCCGCAGCCGCGACCGGCTGACGTGGGAGTTCAGCGGGCCGCACTTCCCGATGAACGCGATCTACTCGGTCTCCATCGACCGCCGCGACGGCCGGACCAGAGTGCTGGTCGGCGCCGACAGCAGCCACTGGGGCCCCTCGGTCTGGCGCTCCGACGACCTCGGCGCCGGCTGGTACGAGCCGCCGCGGCCGGCCATCCGCTTCCCCGAGTCCACCGGCGCCTCGCTCACCCGGGTCTGGCAGCTCCAGCCCGCCGGGGCGGAGGCCCCCGGCGTCGTCTACGCGGGCACCGAACCGGCCGCGCTGTTCCGCTCCACCGACGGCGGCGAGAGCTTCGCGCTGGTCGAGCCGCTCTGGAACCACCCGCAGCGGTCGCAGTGGGGCGCCGGGTACGGCGGCCAGGGCCTGCACACCATCCTGACCGACCCGCGCGACCCGCAGCGGCTGCTGGTCGCCGTCTCCAGCGGCGGCGTCTACCGCAGCAAGGACGGCGGCGACAGCTGGCAGCCCTCCAACACCGGCCTGCGCGCCGAGTTCCTCCCGGAGGAGGGCCAGTACCCCGAGTTCGGCCAGTGCGTGCACAAGATCGCCCAGGACCCCGTCCACCCGGACCGGCTCTACCTCCAGAACCACGGCGGCGTCTACCGCAGCGACGACTGGGGCGCCGGCTGGCGCTCGATCGTGGACGGGCTGCCCGCCGAGTTCGGCTTCGCCGTGGCCGCCCACCCGCGCCGGGCCGGCACCGCCTACCTCTTCCCGCTCGGCGGCTCGGACGACCGCATCCCGCCCGGCCGCCGCTGCCGGGTCTTCCGCACCACCGACGGCGGCACCAGCTGGCAGCAGCTCGCCCAGGGCCTGCCCGGCGAGGACCACTACGGCATCGTGCTGCGCGACGCCCTGCGCACCGACGACGCCGACCCGGCGGGCATCTACTTCGGCAACCGGACCGGCGAGGTGTACGGCAGCCGGGACGAGGGCGAGAGCTGGTCGCTGCTGCTCTCCCACCTGCCGGACGTGCTCTGCGTCCGGGCCGCGGTGGTGGCCTGAAATAACCGGTTGCCGGACGGCCGGGCCTCGGTGAGCATGGGCCGCCGACGAACGATCGCACGATTGTGGGGTGGGCCATGGCCGAGGACTGGGTGGTCAGGCGCGGTGCCGACGGCGAGCCGGTGCTGCGCTACCTGCTGGACGAGCGGGAGGGGCGGCCCTGGGCCGACCTGCTGGAGGTCCTGGACGGATCGGTGGACGCCGCCGGGTTCATCCGGGCCGAGCTGCCCGGCTGGGTGGTCTCCGGCCCTCCCGCGCTCGGGCAGGAGCTGGTGACGCACGGCGCGCGGGTGCTGCGGCACGCCCACACCTTCCGCCGCGACCTGCGCGCCGATCCCCCGCCCGCCGACTGGGCCGGGACGCCGCTGCGCGAGGGCCTGCGGACGGTGCCCTGCGACCGCGCGCCCGAGGAGCTGTACGAGGCCTGGCGGGGCGCGTTCCACCCCGGCCACGTCGACTTCTACCCGGGTGAGAAGGCCCAGGTGCTGGCCGAGCGGCTCGGCCTGCTGCTCGAAGGGAAGGTCATCGGCCCGGTGCTGCCGTCCAGCCTGCTGGCGGTGGACGCCGAGGACCGCGTGGTCGCCGGGCTGATCCTCACCGACCGCGACGGCCGGCCGTGGATCGCCGACGTCTTCCGCCACCCGGAGCGCGGCTACCGCGGCCTCGGCGCCGACCTGCTGCGCCGCACCGTCGGGGACGCCGCCGCACGCGGGCTCGCCGACGTGACCCTCGTGGTGTCCGAGGGCAACCCGGCCCGCCGGCTCTACGAGTCGCTGGGCTTCCTGCTCCAGGAGACCTCGCTCACGGTGGTCGTGCCCGACGCGGCCTAACTGGCACTTGTGCCGGCACGGGGCCGATCGGGGCGGCCGGACGCCGGCCGAAGACTCGGCAAACAGGCTGGTCGCAGGGGCTGTGTAGGCTCAACGGTCATGGCGAGGGTGACACGGGACGATGTGGCGCGGGTGGCGGGGACGTCCACGGCGGTCGTGAGTTATGTGATCAACGACGGGCCGCGGCCGGTGGCGGCGGCGACCCGGGCGCGGGTGCTCGCGGCGGTCGAGGAGCTCGGCTACCGGCCGAACCGGGTCGCCCAGGCGATGGCCCGACGGCGGACCGACCTGCTCGGGATGGTCGTGCCGGACGCCCGCCAGCCGTTCTTCGCCGGGCTCGCGCACGCCGTCGAGCAGGCCGCCGCCGAGCACGGCCGGCTGCTGCTGATCGGCAACTCCGACTACGCCGACGAACGCGAGGCCCACTACATCCGCGCCTTCCTCGGGATGCAGGTGGACGGTCTGATCCTGGTCACCCAGGACCCGGCCACCCCCGGGCTGACCGGCTTCGACGTGGCCGACGGCACCCCCGTCGTGCTGCTGCACCACCGGGCGGAGAGCATCGGCGGCGTCGCCGTGGTCGCGGACGACGAGGGCGGCGCCCGCGAGGTGGTCCGCCACCTGCTCGGGCACGGCCACGCCGAGGTGCACTGCTTCGGCGGCACCCTCGCGCTCAGCCCGCACGACCCGGTCACCGGGCGGACGGCCGGCTGGGCCGCCGCGCTGGAGGAGGCCGGGCTGCCCGTCGACGGGCGGCTCGTCCCGGCCCCGTTCGACCGGGTCCGGGCGCACGCCGAGGCGCTCGCCCTGCTCGCCCGGCCCGACCGGCCGTCCGCCGTGTTCTGCACGACGGACGACCAGGCGATCGGCCTGCTGCGGGCCGCCGACGACCTCGGCATCCGGGTGCCGGAGGACCTCGCGGTGGCCGGCTTCGACGACATCGCCGAGGCGGTGATCGCCGGGCCCGCCCTGACCACCGTCACCACGGCGCAGGACGAGATGGCCCGCGCCGCGCTGGAACTCGTCCTCGGCGGGCCGGAGCGCCGCGCCCGGGGCGCCCGCACCTTCCCGGCCCAGCTGGTGGTCCGGCGCTCCTGCGGCTGCCCGCCGGCCTGACCCCCGGGGCGCCGGGGGCGCAGGCCGACGGCGAGAGGATCCGGGGCCGCTCAGCCTTCGAGCAGTTCGTCCGCGAGCAGGTCCATCAGCAGGTTGTCGTGCCAGGTGCCGTCCGGGCCGCGCTCGTACTGGCGCATGGTGCCGACGGTGCGGAAGCCGACCTTGGTGTAGCAGCGGATCGCGGCGAGGTTGTCCTCCGCCGGGTCGATCACCAGCCGGTGGTAGTGGTGGTCGTGCACCAGGTGCCTGGCCATCGTGCGCACGGCGTCGGTGCCCAGGCCCAGGCCGTGCACCGTCGGATCGAGGTAGAGGTCCATCCCGGCGTGCCGGTACTCGTCGTCGTTGTTGGCGTACCACTGGATGGCACCGACCACCTTGCCGCCGAGGTCGATCGCGAAGGTCTCGGTGCCGGGCGATTCCAGGTCGTTGGCGACCTCGCCGGCCAGGTCGTCGCCGCCCCGCCAGCGGGAGAACACCTCGGGCGTGCCGCGGATGGCCGCCAACGCCGGGATGTCCTCGCCGGTGGCCGGGCGGAGCGTGACCAAGGTGCCGTGAAGAATCGTCCCCATATGGGGCATGTTGGCACGGAAACCCGGCTCCGGCGAGTGTTTTCGGACCGCCGTCCGGCCCTTCCGGCGTGCGGCCGCCGGGCCGGGGCGGCAGGGCCCGTGGGATGGGCGGCCGGGCGTCAGGCCGCGGGGGGCGCCGGGTCGCCGAGAGGGCCGAGCCAGACGGCGGTGACGGAGCTGACGTAGCGGGCGCCGCAGCGGTCGTCGGGGACGACGAGCTGCGGGCCGGCCGCGTCCAGCGGGGCGCCGTCCATGCTGGTGGCGAGCAGGATCTGCTGGCCGCCGAAGTCCGGGTCGATCTCGGCCCAGGAAACCACCGCCCGGTGGCCGTCGGCGCCGGCCACCGAGAGCAGGAAGCGCAGCCGCTGCTTGCGGCCGGAGAAGTCGATCCGCGGGCGGGCGGCGCGCAGCACGTCCAGCAGTGTCGGGCCCTCGTAGCCGTGGCGCTGCTCGCCCGCGCTCCGGCAGTCGAAACCGACCTCGACCCGGCGGGCGGGGAGGGCGCGCAGTTGCGCCACCGTCAGCTCGGCGGGGCGGTCGAGGTGGCCGTGGAGTCGGACGGTGGGTCTCGCCGGGGTCATGGGTGCTCCCTCCTCGCGGGCCACGGCACCGCGGCCCGCGAGGAGGACTACCCGAGGGGCCGCTCGGGCATTCGCAACTGCCAGGATGGATGCCGCCATTCATCCGCAATTGCGATGGCGAACCCCCTGTACCGCCGGAATCTGCGATCAGTCGCCGTCGAACTGCGGCGGACGGCGGACGGGGCGGAGGGCGGACAGGGCGGACGGCGGACGACCGGGTCCCGCGGCAGGCTAGGCGTCCTCCAGGCGCAGCCGGGCACTGACCGTGCCGAGACCCTCGGCGAGCACGGCGAGCTGCTCGCGGGTGAGCACGTCGATCAGCAGCTCGCGCACCAGGGCGACGTGTCCGGGCGCGGCCTGGCGCAGCGCCTCCCGCCCCTGGTCGGTGAGTTCGGCGATGACGCCGCGCACGTCGCTGGGACAGGAGCGGCGGGCGACCAGGCCGGCCCGCTCCAGCTGGGTGACCTGGTAGGTCAGGCCGCTCTTGGAGGTGACCAGCTTGTCGGCGAGTTCGGTCATCCGCAGCGAGCCGCCGGGGGCCGCGGACAGGTGCACCAGGATCTCGTACTGCTGGTGGGAGAGCCCAGAGTCCTCCTTGAGCTGGCGTTCCAGCCGCCGGTTCAGCAGGTTGCTCGCGACGACGAAGCCCCGCCAGGCGGCCGCCTCGTCCGGGTCCAGCCAGCGGGGTTCGTTCAGTGAGGACATGGGGTGAAGCCTACTCCTGTTGTTCAAATTCGAACGAAGGTGTACCGTCGATCCCATGGACGGTTCAAATTTGAACTACCACTGTCGAACGGTCCCGAGGAGGACGCCATGAGCACCGCGGCCCCCGAGCGCATGCCCGCCCTGTACCTGTCGCACGGCGCGCCGCCGCTGGCCGACGACCCGGTCTGGCCGGGCGAACTGGCCGCCTGGTCCGCCGACCTGCCCCGGCCCAAGGCGGTCCTCATGGTCTCCGCCCACTGGGAGGAGGCCCCGCTCGCCCTCGGCGCCGTCACCACCGTCCCGCTGGTGTACGACTTCTGGGGCTTCCCCGAGCACTACTACCGGGTCCAGTACGCCGCCCCCGGCGCACCGGAACTCGCCGAACGCGTGCGCAAGCTGCTGCGCGCCCCCGGCACGCCCGTCCAGGACATCCCCGAGCGCGGACTCGACCACGGCGCATACGTCCCGCTGGTGGAGATGTACCCGGACGCCGACGTCCCGGTGCTCCAGGTCTCGCTGCCCACCCTCGACCCGCAGCGGCTGATGGAGATCGGCCGCAAGCTCGCCCCGCTCCGCGACGAGGGCGTGCTGATCGTCGGCAGCGGCTTCTTCACCCACAACCTCCGGGCGCTCAGCAACGACGGCCGGATCACCTCGGTGATGGCCGAGTTCGACGACTGGGGCCGGCGCGCCCTGGAGGCCCACGACCTGGACGCACTGCTCGACTTCGAGCACAAGGCCCCGGCCGGACGCCTCGCCCACCCCCGCACCGAGCACTTCGCCCCGCTGTTCGTCACCCTCGGCGCCGGCGAGGGCGACCTGGACAGCCAGCGCAGCGTCATCGACGGATTCTGGATGGGCCTGGCCAAGCGCTCGATCCAGCTGGGCTGAACCTCGTGCGGGACCTCCCGGGGTTCCGCACGAGGAACGGCCGGCGGGGCGCCCGCCGGTGCACCCGGGCTGCCCTGACCCCGCTGCCTGGTTTATCGTGTGACGCTCCGTCGAAGGAGTGATCATGCGCAACGGCGACGCCGTACGAACCGCCCTGGAAGCCTCGCTGGCGGCCCTCGCCCCGCACACCGCGGACCGCGACTGGGACCTGCCCGCCGGGCTCCTGGAGTGGAGCTGCCGCGACACCGCCGCCCACATCGCCCACGACCTGCTCGCCTACGCCGGCCAGCTCGCCGCCCGCCCCCGGGACCGCTACCTGCCGCTGGACCTCACCGTCCGGCCCGAGGCCGACCCGGCCCGGGTGCTCACCGTGGTCACCGCCGCCGGGCAGCTCCTCGCCACCGCCCTGGACGCCGCCCCGCCCGAGCTGCGCGCCTACCACCACGGGCCCTGCGATCCGTCCGGCTTCGCCGCCATGGGCGTCGCCGAGACCCTGCTGCACACCCACGACATCACCAGCGGCCTCGGCCTGCCCTGGCGGCCGCCCGCCGAGCTGTGCCGCCTCGTGCTCGACCGGCTCTTCCCGCACGCGCCGCAGGAGCCGGCCGCCCACCCGGCGGAGGTCCTGCTCTGGTGCACCGGGCGAGGGGAACTGAACGGCCGCCCGCGCAAGTCCTCGTGGATCTGGCGGGCGGCCGTGGGCGAGTGGCCGGGCTGAGGCCGGTCCGACCGGTCAGGCGGCCCCGGTCGCGACCCGCTCGGCCTCGCTGCGCTCGACGCAGAACTCGTTGCCCTCGGGGTCGGCCAGGGTGACCCAGCCCTTGCCGTCCGGGGTGCGGTGGTCGGCCAGCACGGTGGCGCCCAGGGCGACCAGGCGCTCCACCTCCTCGTCCCGGCCGCGGTCCTGCGGCTGGAGGTCGAGGTGGGTCCGGTTCTTCACCGACTTGCCCTCGGGCACCCGGATGAAGAGCAGCGAGGCGCCGGCGGAGTCCACCAGCGCCTCGTCGTCACCGGGGTTGTCGTCCTCGCCCAGGGTGCCCTCCAGCGCCCGGGCCCAGAAGGCGGCCAGGGCGTGCGGGTCTGCGCAGTCGATCGTCACATGTCGTACCAGAGAAGCCATGCGTCCACTCTCACCTGCACCGTTCGATTTCGTCCAGCCTTTTCCGGGAGTGCCGGTGCCCGTCCAGCGGGTACGGCGGGAAGGCCGGGACGATCTCCGTGAAGGCGTAGCCACTCTTCTCCGCGACCCGGCAGGAGGCGTGGTTGTCGCCCGCATGGAGCAGGTCGATCCGGCGCAGACCGTCCTCGGCGAAGGTGGCGAAGGCCCAGGTGGTGAGGGGGCGGGCGGCGCGGCTTCGACGTGGAGCGGGTGTGGAGCACGACATGAAAGGGCCGCGCACCGGCACAGCCCTTGGAACGAGAATC
>NZ_JBIVVI010000198.1:0-9939 GCF_044757675.1 Kitasatospora sp. NPDC091257 | reverse complement strand
TTTCTCCGGCACCCTCTTCGGCGTCGTCCCCACCGCCGAGTGGCTGGCGGCCCACACCGCCGCCACCGGCCTCGTCCTGCCGGCCCGGGAGGAGGTCGGCGTCGAGCCGGTGGCGGACGGGCTGGCCGGGTCCACGGACGAGGCGCGGTGCGGGGCCAGCGCACGGCGGGGACTGCAGCGGATGCTCGGGTACGGCGTGACGGCGGTGGCCGGGCCCTTCGAACGGGCCTCGGTGCGGACGGCGGTGGCGCGGTCGGGGGTCGTGGGACTGCCCGGGGCGTCCGCTTCCGCCGGTTCTGCTGCTTCTGCAGGTCCTACTGGTCCGGCCGGTCCGGCCGGACCTGCCGGTTCGTCAGGAGGGCCGGGCGACGAAGGCGCGGGGTCGCTGGACCCGCTGGCCGTCCTGCCGCTCGCGGAGGCCGTGTACGGGCGGGTGGCGGCCGGGCGGCGGGCGGACTTCGCGGTGTTCGCGGTCGCGGGGGGCGGGATCGGGGACGGGGGCGCGGAAGCCGTGTCGGGCGCGGACGTGGGCGCGGGTGCGGGTGCGGGTGCGGGTGCGGGTGCGGGTGCGGGTGCGGGTGCGGGCGCGGCGGCGGGCGCGGAGCCGGCGGCGGGTGGGTGCCTGGCCACGGTGCTGGGCGGGCGGTTGGTGTACCGCCGACGGTGAGACGGTCGTCACGGCGGGTGTGACGTACTCGTCAGTAGCCGGATTTCCTTGTGGCGAACGGGACTTCCTTCGTGTGCACCCGAACTCCGGTGCCGGTGCCGGAGAGTGATTGTCCCTTCATCGTGACCTGAGGGCCCGCCAGCGGATACGATCCCGGACAGCTCACTCCGTACCCTCACCACACCACTGCCCGCGCCCGCGGGCGGCGGGGCCGTGTCCCCGGCCCCGAAGGCAAGCCAGGACAGGAACCATGCAAACCGCGACCGTTCCCCCGCCGCGCACCCCGCGGATGGGCCGTGGTTGGTACCTCGCCGCCGTGCTCAGCGCCGTGCTGGCCGTCGGCATGTGCCTGCTCGGTTGGCGCCAGGCCGACCAGGCCGACCGGATCGAGGCGCACCCGGTGAGAGTCGAGGGGGTCGTCACCCAGCTCCCGACCGGCGGCGGCACCTACAGTGCCGTCAGCTACCGGGCCGGCGGGGAGCCGCACACCGCGGCCGCGCTGCCGCTCTCGGACAGCGCCAGGCTCGGCGACAGGATCTGCCTGGAACACGCCGCCGACGACCCGGGCGCGGTGCGGATCTGCGGCGACACCTACCCGCAGCCCGTCGGCGTGGGCCTGGCCCGGTTCAGCGTGCCGGTGGCCGTCGTGCTCTTCGTGATCTGCGTGCTGCGCATCCGACGGCATCACAAGGCCCTCGCGCTCCGCGGCGGGCAGGGGAAGCTGGCCGCCAACCTCGCGCTGGCGACGGGGGCGCTGGCGGACGGGATGCCCGCGATAACGCACGGCAAGCGGTCGCGTCGGCGGCGCCGCGCGGGCGGGCGGCGCGCTCAGCACTGACCGGCCGAGCCCGGTACGGGTGGGCCGGGTCCGGCACCGGCGGGCCGAGCCCGGTAGCGGCGGGCGGCTGCTAGACGTCGGGCGCGTGCCGGGTCCGGCCGCGGGCCCGGCGATCGGCCCCGGGCCCGCGGGCGCGGGCCGGGGTTCGGCCGGGTTCGACTCCGGGGTCGGGTCCGGGTCGGTGTGCCCCGTTGGTCGGGGCGTCCGTGCGAGGGTGAACAATGGGGGCGTGACCCGAGCCTCTCTGGACAAGCAGCCGCACGAAGTCGCCGCCATGTTCGACGACGTCGCGGCCAAGTACGACCGCACCAACGACGTGCTCTCCCTCGGCCAGGCCCGTGCCTGGCGTCGGGCGGTGGCCGAGACGGTGGCCGCCGGGCCGGGGGACCTCGTGCTCGACCTCGGGGCCGGCACCGGCACCTCCTCACTGCCCTTCGCCGAGGCCGGGGCCGAGGTCGTCCCGTGCGACTTCTCGGTCGGCATGCTCGCCGAGGGCAAGCGCCGCCACCCCGAGCTGGCGCTCACCGCCGGCGACGCCACCCGGCTGCCGTTCGCGGACGACACCTTCGACTCGGTGACGATCTCCTTCGCGCTGCGCAACGTCCAGGACACCGACGCGGGGCTGCGCGAGATGCTGCGGGTCACCAAGCCCGGCGGCAAGCTGGTGATCTGCGAGTTCTCCACCCCGACCTGGACGCCGTTCCGGACGGTCTACACCGAGTACCTGATGCGCGCGCTGCCGCCGGTGGCCACCGCCGTCAGCAGCAACCCGGACGCGTACGTCTACCTCGCCGAGTCCATCCGGGCCTGGCCGGACCAGCCCGGGCTGGCCACCAGGCTCCAGGACAACGGCTGGTCGAAGGTCGCCTGGCGGAACCTGACCGGTGGGATCGTCGCGCTGCACCGGGCCTACAAGATCGCGTAGCCGGGCTCGGCCGATCCGGCCCCGGCCGATCCGGGCGCGGGCCCCGGGCCCGGGTGTCACGGCTTCGGGTGCCGAGGCTCGATCGGTACGGCGCGGGACCGCGGCGCGGGTCCGGCGGTCGGGGGCGGGGGCGCATCCGGTGACGTGAGCGGAACTAGACTGCCGGAGACAGAGCCGCCGTCCCCCAGCCGCAGTTCCAGGAGTGTGTCCACGTGTCCGAGACCGCAGCCGATCTGACGAAGCCGGACAGCCCCGTGGAGAGCACGGCCGACGTCATCGTGGTCGGCGCGGGCCCGGCCGGCTCCACCACCGCGTACTACCTGGCCCAGGCCGGGCTGGACGTGCTGCTGCTGGAGAAGACCGCCTTCCCGCGCGAGAAGGTGTGCGGCGACGGCCTGACCCCGCGTGCCACCAAGCAGCTGGTGGACATGGGCATCGACGTCTCCACCGAGAACGGCTGGCTGCACAACAAGGGCCTGCGCATCATCGGCGGCGGTGTCCGGCTGGAGCTGGACTGGCCCGAGCTGTCCTCCTTCCCCGACTACGGCCTGGTGCGCAAGCGCGCCGACTTCGACGAGCTGCTCGCCCGTCAGGCCGAGAAGGCCGGCGCGCGGCTCTACGAGCGCTGCAACGTCAGCGGGCCGGTCCTGGACGAGCGCACCGGCCGGATCGTCGGCGTCACCGCCAAGCTCGGCGACGAGAAGCGACCGGTCACCTTCCGGGCCCCGCT
Source organism: Kitasatospora sp. NPDC091257 (assembly GCF_044757675.1). Classification (NCBI taxonomy): domain Bacteria; kingdom Bacillati; phylum Actinomycetota; class Actinomycetes; order Kitasatosporales; family Streptomycetaceae; genus Kitasatospora; species Kitasatospora sp. NPDC091257. Next base: position 6,779 of record NZ_JBIVVI010000198.1, on the reverse strand, counting down.
GGTGGTCGCCGCCGACGGCAACTCCACCCGGCTCTCCCTCGCCATGGGTCTGCACCGGCGCGAGGACCGCCCGATGGGCGTCGCCTACCGCACCTATTTCACCTCGCCGCGCCACGACGACGACTACCTGGAGTCCTGGCTGGAGCTGTGGGACACCCGCGGCAGCGAGCGCAAGCTGCTGCCCGGGTACGGCTGGGTCTTCGGCATGGGCGACGGCACCTCCAACGTCGGTCTCGGCATCCTCAACTCCTCGCCGGCCTTCGGTGAGCTGGACTGGCGCGAGGTGCTCAAGGCCTGGTGCGCCGGCATGCCGGAGGAGTGGGGCTACACCCCCGAGAACATGACCGAGCCGATCCGCGGCGCCGCACTGCCGATGGCCTTCAACCGGCAGCCGCACTACACGCGCGGCCTGCTGCTGGTCGGCGATGCGGGCGGCATGGTCAATCCCTTCAACGGCGAGGGCATCGCCTACGCGATGGAATCCGGCCAGATCGCCGCCGGGGTCATCGTGCAGGCCCTCGCCCGGGTCACCGACGGCGGCCGCGAGCGTGCCCTCCAGGCCTACCCGCGCATCCTCAAGGACGTGTACGGCGGCTACTACACGCTGGGCCGCGCCTTCGTGAAGCTCATCGGCAACCCCAAGGTGATGCAGATCGCCACCCAGCGCGGCCTCACCCACCCGATGCTGATGCGCTTCACCCTCAAGCTGCTCGCGAACCTCACCGACCCGCAGGGCGGCGACGCGATGGACCGCGTGATCAACGGTCTCGCCAGGGTCGCGCCGAACGCCTGACCAGGATCGGGTGCCCGGTCCGGTTCGGCGCCTGGCCCGTCCGGGTGTCTGGCCCGTCCGGGCCAGGAGGAGGCCTGACCCGAGGGGACGGCGCGCCTCTGACGGGGGCGTCGCCTATGCCTCGTCGACCGCCGGGGGTTCCTCCGGCGCCCGCCGGGAGGCGGTGGAGCGCTGTTCGACGTAGGCGAGGCGCTCGGCGAAGACCCGGGCCGCGTCGGGGGTGAGGGTCCTCAGGGCGACGAGGGCGGAGAAGACGACGTCGCAGAGCTCGTGCTGGACGTCCTCCCAGGTGTGGGTGACCCCCTTGCGCGGGTTCTGGCCGGTGGCACCGACCACCGCCGCACCGACCTCGCCGATCTCCTCGGAGAGCTTGAGGAGCCGCAACAGTCGCTCCTCCTGGGGCGACTGCGTGCTCTGCTCGTCCAGCCATGCGACCAAGTGGTCGACGCTCTCCCAGATCCGGCTGTCCATGCGGTGCTGCTCCTGCTCCCGTTGCGGTGTCGTTGGTGCTGCCACCGTACGGGAGCGGGGAGCGGGGGATGGCGGGTGGCGGGCCGGGGCTGTCCGGCCCGCCCGGTCAGCGGGCGTTGATCTTCACGTTGCGGATGTTCACCGGGAGCGTGGGGAAGCCGTCGCCCGGGTTGTTCTGGTCGTCCTCGCCGCCGGCGGCGATCTTCTGGAGCACGTCCAGTCCGGCGGTGATCCGGCCGAAGGGCGTGTAGGCGGGGGAGAGCTTGGTGTCCTTCCAGACGAAGAAGAACTGGCTGCCGTTGGTGTTCGGGCCGGCGTTGGCCATGGCCACGGTTCCGGCCGGGTAGGTGGCGCCGGTCAGGTTCTCGTCCGGGAAGGAGTAGCCCGGACCGCCGCTGCCCGTGCCGGTCGGGTCGCCGCACTGGAGGACGTAGATCCGCTGGGTGGTGAGGCGGTGGCAGTGGCTGCGGTCGAAGTAGTCGTGCTCGGCGAGGAACCGGAACGAGAAGGTGGTGCAGGGCGCCTTGTCGGTCAGCGCCTCGAAGGTGATCTGGCCCTGGCTGGTCCGCAGTGTCGCGCGGTAGGGCTTCGCCGCCTTCTTGGCGTCGAACACCGGGATGCCCTTGAAGTTGTCGGCCGGGACGGCCGGTGTGTAGGTGCAGCCGGCGGTGGGGGTGCCGGCCGCGGGGGCGTCCGCGACGGCGGTGCCGGTGCTCGCCACGAGCGGGAGGACGGTGGCGGCGGCGACCAGCGCCCAGTGCGTGCGCTTCACGTGACGGACCTTCCGGGGAGTGGACGGCGGGGTTGTCATGCGTGCATCATCCACGGCCGGATGGGGATGCGGTAGGGGTTGGGGCGGCCGTGGCTGCTCGGGCGGCAGTGGTGTGACGGTTTGTCAGTTCTGTTCCGTGGTGGTCGTGGTGGTCGCGGTGGTCGTGAAGAGCCCGGCGCTCGCGGCCAGGGCGGCGGCGTCGGCGGCCCGCTCGGCGGTGCGGGCGTCCAGGGGCTCGCCGGAGAGGAACAGGCGGTAGTAGAGCGGTGCGGTGGCGGCCCGGACCACCTCGGCACCGTCCGTCCCCGAGGGGAGCTCGCCCCGGGCGACGGCCCGTTCGGCCACCTCGGCGGCCTGGCGGTGCCGGGCCGCGAAGAAGGCGCGGAGGGCGGCCGCGCCGGCGTCCGAGCGCTGGGCGGCGGAGATCAGCGCTATCGGTGTGGGGCCGAGCACCGGGTCGGTGAAGACGCTGAACACCTCCTGGGTGATCCGGCGGAGGTCCTGCTGGAGGTCTCCGGTGTCGGGCAGGGGCCAGGGTTGGTCGGCGGAGGCGGTCAGGGCGTCGGCGACCAGGCCGTCCACTCCGCCCCAGCGTCGGTAGAGGGTCGCCTTGTGGGCGCCGGAGCGGGTGGCGACCGCCTCGACGGTGAGGCCGTCGTACCCCTTCTCGGTGACTTCGGCGAGCGTCGCGGCGACCACTTCCGCTCGGACCCGGGCGCTGCGGCCGCCCGGGCGCGGGGTGGGGGTGCGGGGTTCCGGCGCGGGGTGGGTGGCCTCAGTCAAAGTCGACTCCGGTCGCGTCAGGGATTGCTGTGGCGTGACGGTCGCGCCGTGCTCATCGTAATGCGACTCAAGTTGCATTACGAGCAGAGCCTGCCCGCCCGCCGCGGCCACCTGCTCGTCGCCCGACCCATCGGTGCCCGCGCAGGGCATTGATCATCGGCGGTTTGGTGCGCGAGGATGGCGCACCTTTGCTCCACGCTCCACCTCGTCCACCGCCGGGCTCTCCGCCCGGCCCTTTGGGTCCGTCCGACGCCGTACGGTACTCGCGCCCGCCGGTTCCGTCCGTTCGGAGGGATCTTTCGCATGTCAGCCTCCTTGTCCGACCTGCCCGAGGGTTCGTCCTCGTCGGTCCTTCGTGATCTTCCGGTCCTGCTCGTGGCCGTGGTGTGGGGATCGAGCTTCCTCGCCGTCCAGCGCGTGGCCGAGCCCGGGACGGTCGTGGCGATGCTCGTGCTGCGGTTCGGGCTGGTGCTGCCGCTGCTCGGGATGGTCGCCTGGCGCGCCCTGCGGAGGCTGAGCCGTGCCGAGTGGCTCGGCGGTGCCGCACTGGGGCTGGTGCTCAGCGGGATCTTCCTGCTGGAGACCTACGGAGCCGTGCACACCTCCGCGACCAACGCCGGACTGATCATCAGCCTCGCCATGGTGCTCACCCCGCTCGGCGAGAGCGCCCTCGGCCGGACCGCACCACCGAAGGCCTTCCTCGCGGCCGCCGGGCTGGCCGTCCTCGGTGTCGCCCTGCTCACCGGCGACGGCGGGCTGCGCCCTCCGACGCTCGGAGATCTGCTGGTGCTGGGCGCCGCCCTCGTCCGCTCGGCGTACGTCCTCGCGATGGCCCGCACCCGAGCCGTCCGCGACACCGACATGCTCGCCGTCACCTGGGTCCAACTCGCCGTGGCCACCGGCGTGTTCTCCGTCGTCGCGCTGTCGGTCGGCCCTGCGCCGTGGACGGTCGCCCGTTCGTACGGAGCCGGCCAGTGGGCCTGGCTGCTGCATCTGTCCTTGTTCTGCACTCTGTTCGCCTTCTTCGTCCAGATGTGGGCCGTGCGGGCCACGTCGCCCTCGCGGGTGAGCCTGTTGCTCGGCACCGAGCCGTTGTGGGCCGCCGTCTTCGGGATCACCCTGGCCGGGAACCGGATGGGCCCGCTCGCCCTGCTCGGCGGAGCCCTGGTGCTGGTCGCGACGGAGTGGGGCCGGCGCACGGCCCCCGCGCCGGCCCCCGCGCCGGCCCTGATCCGGAACGAGGACGAGGGCGAGGGCGCGAGCGGGAGGGATGCGGTGGGGCCGAGCGCGGAGCCGGCCCAGGGGTGACCGGCCGCCCTCGTCACCGGTGCCGCCACAGCGTCCGGCGGGCGTAGTCGAGGGTGACCGCACCGAGCAGCGGGCCCCAGGCGACCAGGGGCAGGTAGGCGAGCGTCATCACCACGCCGGCGAGCCCGTGCGGAGAATCCGGTTCGGCGAGGTTGCGGGCCCAACCGCCGAGGAGCGCGGTCGTACCGAGGGAGGTGAGGATCACCGAGCCCAGCAAGGCCGGGACGATCGCGGCGAGTGGCCGGACCCGTCGGCCGCCCAGCAGCGGTATCCACCGGGGCGCCACCAGCCCCCAGGGCCGGACCAGGCCCAGGGTCAGGAAGGCCAGCGACTCGGCCAGGGCGCTCAGCGCCACGCAGTAGAGCGTGCCCCAACCCGGTTGGTGCTCGGCGTACGCGGCGAGCGTCGCGCCGCTGAAGCCGACCGGGACGCCGAAGCCGAAGGCGATCCGCCACAGCCCCGAGGGGACGGTGGTCAGGACGGCGGCCTTGGCGGCGAGCCGGGCCCAGCGCGGCGCGGGCGGGACGTCCGGGGCGTCCGCCGCGGCCCGGTGGGCGGTGCCGCGGGCGTTGATCACGAGCTTCGACATGGTGGTGGACTCCCTTCGGCTCCGGCCTCCGTGGCCGGTGCGACGACTCAAGACTGGAGCCCCGCCAGGGGTTCGCGGCAGATGCCGATCGGGCTGTTCCTCCTGCTCAACCCGCCTTTGAAATATGCCGATCGGCACAGGCGCGGCGCATGGGCGGCGTCGTAATGTGACGGCAGTCGAGGAGTCGAGGAAGGTGGTGACGATGACTCAGATCCTGTCCGGGGTCGTCCTGGTCCTGGTGCCGACCGCCTGGTCGGTGCGGCGGCGGTACGGGGCGGCGGCCGCGACCATGGCGCTCGGGGCTGCGTCGGTCGCGGTCACGGCCGCCGTCTGGTTCCTCGGCCGCTGGGTGGAGGGGCAGCGCTGGGCCGGGCTGTTGGGCCTGGTGGAGCTGGCCGTCCTGCTGCTGTCGGTGGTCGTCGGCCTGCGCGCCGAGGACGGCCCGTGGTGTGCAGCGGCCGCCTGGACGGCCTGCGGAGCGGTCGCCCTCTGGCCGTCCCGGTTCGTGTTCATCGAGGGGCCCGCGGACACGCTCACGCTCTTCGGGTTCGGATCGATGCTCTCCCTGCCGGCCGTGCTGATCGGGCTCTACCTGCGGGGCCTGGACGAGGTGCGCAACAAGGCAGTGGCCGAGGCCAGGCGGGCGCAGCGGCTGGAGCTGGCCCACGACCTGCACGACTTCGTGGCGCACGATGTCAGCGGCATGGTCGCCCAGGCCCAGGCGGGTGCCTACCTGGCCGGGATCGATCCGGCCCGGGCGGCGGAGATGTTCCAGCGAATAGAGCAGGCCGGGCAACGGGCGCTGGCCTCGCTGGACCGGACGGTACAGCTGCTGCGCAGCGAGGAGGGCGGAGGCCGCGGTCCGCAGCCCGGACTCGCCGAACTTGCCGAGGTGGCCGAGCGGTTCACCGCGACGGGTGGAGCCGAGGTCCGTCTGGAGCTGCCGGAGGAGACGGTGCCGCGCGAGGTGGAGGGCACCGTCCACCGGATCGTGGTCGAGTCCCTGACCAATGTCCGGCGGCATGCTCCGGCCGCGCGGGAGATCGAGATCCGGGCCCGCCGCAGCGGCGGACGGCTGGAACTGACGGTGACCAACGACGGTCGGGCCCCGGGCCCGGCAGGGCGGCCGCGCCGGGGCGGCGGCAGCGGCCTGCCGGGCTTGGCGGCCCGGGTCGAGGCCCTCGGAGGTTCGCTGGAAGCCGGCCCGCACGAGCGGGAGGCCTGGCGGGTGACGGCGGTGCTGCCACTGGAGGTGGCCGGTGCGGGGCCGACGGGTTCGTAGGAGCCGAGGCGGGACGGGTAGCGGGGAGGTACGGAGATGGGCAGCGGCACAGGGCCGATTCGGATTCTGATCGCGGACGACCAGGCGGACGTGCGCAGTGCGTTCCGGATGATCCTGGACGTTCAGCCGGACATGGTGGTGGTGGCGGAGGTGGCAGACGGTGCCGCTGCGGTGCAGGAGGCCAGGAGGCTGCGGCCGGATGTGGTGCTCGCGGACATCCGGATGCCGAAGCTCGATGGTCTGGAGGTCACGCGGCAGTTGGCCGACCAGTGCAAGGTGATCGTGGTGACCACCTTCGACCTGGACGAGTACGTGCACACGGCACTGCGGCACGGGGCGGCCGGATTCCTGTTGAAGCGGTCGGGGCCGGTGCTGCTGATCGAGGCGGTCCGGGCGGCGATGGCGGGGGATGCGTTGATCAGCCCGCAGATCACCGTCCGGCTCCTGCGGCACATGGCACTCCCGGGTGCGGAGCCGGTGCCCGGGCGGGGCGGCGCCAAGGCGGCCGCGGTGGCTCCGCAGTCGACAGCCGGCCCGACGGAGGAACTGACCACAAGGGAAAGGGAGATCGCCGAGCTGGTGGCAGACGGCGCGACCAACGCCGAGATCGGCGCGGGGCTGTTCATCTCGCCGGGGACGGTGAAGAACCACCTCGCCAACATCCAGCGCAAGATCGGAGCCCGTAACCGGGTGGGCATCGCGGCCTGGATCTGGGAGCAGGCGACCGGCCGCCAGTAGCCGGCCCCAGCCCGGGGCGAGGGCCCGGAGGCGAGGGACCGGG
>NZ_JBIVVI010000197.1:0-9952 GCF_044757675.1 Kitasatospora sp. NPDC091257 | reverse complement strand
CCCCTCGCCGCCGAGATCGCCGCCCCCCGCTTCCGTGCTCCTCGCCCGGCGCCCCTCACCGCGGATCCGCCGGCAGCTCGCCGCGGTGTCGCACCCGGGTGGCGAGCAGGGCGCCGAGCGCGCCGGTCAGCAGACCCCAGCCCGCCGCGAGCGGCACCGCCGTCCACAGCACCGGGCGCAGGGTGAGGCTGCCGCCGCCCAGCGCGGCCAGCGGGTTGTCGGCGCCGAGCACGGCGCCCAGCAGGTCTCCCAGACCGCCCTGGCCGAGGCCGACGCCGAGCACGGAGAGCCCGTAGGCGGCGTCCACCCGGCTCCACAGGCCCACCAGCAGCATGGTGACGGCGGTGGCGAGCGCGAACCGGACGGCGTGCTGGCGGAGCCGGACGGTGCGCGGCGCGCTGCGGGCCGCCAGGAAGGCGGCCGCGAGCAGCAGGACGGCGGCCAGCGGCAGCAGCCACCAGCTGGCGGCGCCCTGCTCGGCGAGGGTGTCGAGGTCGACGGTCGCCTGCCCGCCCCCGGGGGCGCGCAGCACGGCGCCGAGCGCCTTGGGGACGGGCAGGCCGAGCGTACCGACCAGCCGACCGTGCCACTCGGCCCCGAGTCCCAGGCCGAAGGCCGGCCAGGCCAGGTTCGGCAGCGCGAGCAGCACCACGGCCAGGGTCTGCCGGGCGTCGCCGTGCACGATCGCGGTCAGCACCCCGGCCACCGCACCGATCGCCAGGTACGCCAGCAGGACCAGCCAGAGCGCCGAGGCGGCCGGACGGACGGCGAGTTGGTGGCGCACCAGCCCGGGCGGCAGCGGGGCCCGCCGGGACACCGCGAAGGTGAGCGCGAGCACCAGCAGCAGCCAGGCCAGCCCGATGCCGACGGTGGTCGGGCCGTCCGCGTGGAAGCCGACCTCCGGGGTCAGCCCGAGCGCTCCGCCGATCGACTCCGCCAGGTCACCGCCGAGCGGGACGACGAAGCTGTGCCGGGCGCCGAGGGTCAGCAGCACCAGGGCGAGCGCCCAGAGCAGCACCGTCCGGCCGATCCGCCCGAGCAGTTCACCGCCGCTCGCGACCGCACGGAAGCGCAGCCCGCGCAGGAACACCTCGGCCATCGCGACCGCTCCGGCCACCGAGACACTCAGCGGCATCGCGCTGATCCCGGCCCCGACGGCCGCGAAGTCTCCCGCGCCGCCGTCGAGTCGGACGGTTCCCCCGACCGCGAGCGCGAGCGTCGCGGCCAGTACGGCGGGGAAGCCGCCGTCCGGGAGGTCGTCGGCGCCGGCCAGCCAGAGGCCGAGCGCGGCCACCGCCGCCATCGCGACCAGTCCGGCCAGCACGACGGCGAGCGCCTCCAGCCAGCCGCGTACGGCGCCGGGCGGGCCCGCGACCCGGGTGGTGGGCTGCTGCATGCCGCCTCCTCGTCGCTCGCGGGCCGTTCCGGGGCCCGGGGCGGGCGGGGCCTGGGCTCGATCGGCCCGATCGAGCCCCCGGCCGGCGCCCGGTGAGGTTTCCAGGGTGACCGACGACCGGCGGGCACGCTCGGCGACGCCCCGCACACCCGCTGTTGCGACGGGCGGGGCGGCGGGAGCGGCGGACGGGACGGCGGCGGCGGCGCGCCTAGGGCAGCAGCACCCTCGTGTCCTCGGGGCCCAGCACCCGGCCGTCCGCCGCGTGCACCTCGACCGGCGCGACGGGCGCGCCGGAGTCACGGTCCACCAGTCGCGCCCGGGGCTCACCCTCCTCGAAGAACCATTGGTCGCCCCACTGGCGCAGCGCCGTGATCACCGGGAACAGCGCGCGCCCCTTCTCCGTGAGCACGTACTCCTGGTACGGGCTGCCGTCGGCGGCTGGCGCGAGGTCGAACACGCCGTTGGCGACCAGGTTGGCCAGGCGGGTCGACAGGATGTTCTTGGCCAGGCCGAGGTTCCGCTGGAACTGCCCGAAGCGGCTCAGCCCGTCGAAGGCGTCACGGACGATCAGCAGCGTCCAGCCGTCGCCGACGACGTCGAGCGGACGGGCGACCGGGCAGGCCGATTCCTCGTGCGTGGTGCGTTTCGGCACTTCTCCCACCTCTCAGCCCTCACCGGTCGGCGCCCAGCCTACCGACCAGGACGTGGTTGCTTATTAAAACCAGGCTATGCCATGGTGTCGCGGTAGCACTTTGAAACCACCGTGCCCTTCGAGGGAGCCCGCCCATGACCTCTCCCGCCCGCACAACCGCCTCCACCACGGCCACCACCGCGGACACGCCCGGCATCCCCGGCGGAGCCCCGTCGCGCGGCCTGTCACCCGCCGTCGCCTGGCTGCTCTCCGTCGCCTGCGGCCTCGCCGTGGCCAACGTCTACTACTCGCAGCCACTGCTCGACCTGATCGCCCGGGACTACGGCATCGACCCGGCGACCATCGGCCTGGTCGGCACCCTCACCCAGACGGGCTACGCCCTGGGCCTGCTGCTGCTCGTGCCGCTCGGCGACCTCGTCAACCGCCGCACCCTGATCACCTCCCAGCTCGGCCTGTCCGTCCTCGCCCTCCTCGCCGTCGCACTCGCCCCCTCCGGTCCGCTGTTGCTCGCCGCGATGGCCGCCGTCGGCGTCCTCGCGGTCGTCGCCCAGGTGGTCGTCGCCCACTCCGCCCAACTCGCCGCCCCGGCCGACCAGGGCCGGGTGGTCGGCACCGTGACCAGCGGCATCGTGATCGGCATCCTGCTCGCCCGAACCGTCGCCGGAACCATCGGCGACCTGGCCGGCTGGCGGGCCGTCTACCTCGTCTCCGCCGTCGCGACCGCCGCCATGGCCCTCGCCGTCGCGGCCGCCGTCCCCTCCGAACGGCACCGCACGGCCGAGCGGATCGGCTACCCGCGCCTGGTCGGCTCGGTGTTCGCGCTCTTCGCCCAGGAGCGCGTGCTCCGCACCCGGTCCGTCCTCGCCCTGCTCGGCTTCACCTCCGTCACCGTGCTGCTCACCCCGATGGTGCTCCCGCTCGCCGCACCGCCGTTCAACCTCAGCCACACCCAGATCGGGCTCTTCGGCCTCGCCGGCGCCGCCGGAGCGCTCGGAGCCGGGTACGCCGGCCGTCAGGCCGATCGCGGCCGGGCCGAACGCACCGCCGGAATCGGCCTGGTGGCCATGCTGGTCGGCTGGCTCCCGGCCGCACTGCTGCCGCACTCGGTCTGGTGGCTGGTGCTCGCCATGGTGGTGATCGACTACGGCCTGCAGTCCCTCCACGTCGCCAACCAGCACCTGCTCTACCAGCTCCGCCCCGAGGCGCGGAGCCGCCTGACCGCCGGCTACATGCTGCTCTACTCCGCCGGGTGCGGCGCGGGCGCGATCCTGTCCACCGTCGTCTACGACCACGGCGGCTGGACGGCCGTCTGCCTGCTCGGCGCCGCCACCAGCCTCACCGCGCTCGGCTACTGGTGGACGGCGGCCCGCACGTGACGGCCGATCGCCCCGGGCCCGCTCAGCTCCCGGCCACCGGCGCGTCCGCCGACGCCGCCGCGGCCAGGACCGCCCGCAGCTCCAGGATGCCCTCGCGCCAGGCCGGACCGCTCTCCGTCTCGTCCCACAGCTCCGCGAGCTCCGACTCCGCCGCCACCACCCGGTCGAGCGCCGCCACCGCGAGCGGGCGCAGCTCGGCCGCGAGCGGCGGTATCGGCTCCTTCGGCCCGTAGGCCGTGGTCACCGCCGCCCCGCCCGGGCACTGCGCCGCCACCAGCGCGGCGGCGGCGACCGCCTCCACCGCCTCGTCGGAGTCCAGGAACTCCTCCGCCCCGACGGCGCACAGCAGCGCGGACCGGAGCAGCGCCTCGCGCTCGCCCGGCGCCGCGTCGTCCAGACCGCCGCCGAAATCCGCCGCCGAGTCGTTGTCGAAGTGCCCGATGTCCCAGGTGCCCATGCCGATCCCCTCACGCCTCTCGTGTTCGTGTGCGTCGCATGCTTGCACGCCCCACTGACAATCCGCCGGGCCGTCGGATAATCGCTGGTCACCACCGGTGGGAGTGGGGCAGAGTGCCCCCATGACCACCACTCAGGGGCTGGACCGGGACGGCTGCATCGCACGGGAGGGCTCGCTGGACCGCGTGCCGCCCGCGTTCGCGCCGGTGGTCACCGCCGCCCGCGAGCGGATCGCCGCGGCCTTCGGCCCCGACCGGCTGCACAGCGCCTACCTCTACGGCAGCGTCCCGCGCGGCACCGCGACCCCCGGCGTCTCCGACCTCGACCTGCTGCTCGCCCTGCACCACGCGCCCACCGCCGCGGACCGGGCCGGGGCCGACGCCCTCGAAGCCGCGCTCGACGGCGAGTTCGCGCAGGTGAACGGGGTCGGCGTGGTGCTCGCCGGCACGGACACCCTGCTGAGCGAGCTCGAACGCCACGACCTCGGCTGGTTCGTCGCCTGTCTCTGCACCCCGCTGCTCGGCGAGGACCTCGCCGCCCGGCTCCCCCGCTACCGCCCCACCCCGCTGCTCGCCCGGGAGACCAACGGGGACCTCGCCCTGTTCCTGCCGCGCTGGCGCGAACGCCTGGCCGCCGCCGACACCGCGGCCGACCCCGAGGCCGAACTGCGCCGCCTCGCCCGCGCCGTCTCCCGCCATCTCGTCCGCACCTGCCTCACCCTGGTCATGCCCCGCTGGGGCGGCTGGACCAGCGACCTCGCCGCCTCCGCCGAGGTCTTCGCCGGCTACTACCCCGAGCGGGCCGCCCAGGCGCGCCTGGCCGTCACCGTCGCCCGCACCGCCGCCACCACCGCCGACCGGGCCGCCCTCACCGTGCTGGTCGACGACCTGGGCCCGTGGCTCGCCGCCGAGTACGCCGCCGTCCACGGCGTGAAGGCGCCCCGCCCGTGACGGCGCCGGAGCACCCGCTGCTCCGGGAGGTCTTCCCGGACCTGCTCGGCGAACTGGTCGACCTCCTGGAGGAGGAGGGCGAGCACGAACTGGCCGTCGCCGCCCGGAGCCTGCGGCTGGTCGCCGAGTGCGGCTGCGGTGACGGCTTCTGCCAGAGCTTCAGGACGGAACCGCGCCCGGACGGTCAGCCCTACGGCCCGGACCACCGGTGCGTCCCACTCTCGCCGGCCCACGGCATGCTCGTCCTGGACGTCGTCGGCGGGCGGATCGTGTACGTCGAGGTCCTCGACCGGGAGCCGCTCCGGGACACCCGCCCCGACCGGGGCTGAACTCCCCGCCGCCGGCCGGGACTCAGTCCACGCACGGGATCCCGCCCGCCTTCACCGCCGGGCCCTGCATCGGCAGCCCCGCCGCCGGGTCGGCGGAGGGATCGCCGGCCGCGGCGGCCGGGGGGACGGCCGTCGGCGCGGGGGTGCGGGAGACGGCGAGGGTGAGCAGGATGCGCCCCGCGGGGACGGCCGACGAGAAGAAGGCGTTCACCCCGTAGCGGGCGGCGAGGTGTTGTGCGTCGGTCTTGGCCCCGGACCCGTACGCGACGGTGGTGGCCCGGGTCCTGGCCGGGGCGTCGCCGATCCGGCCCGCCTGGTAGCCGAGTTCGGCCAGCGCCCTGGACTCGTCGGCCGCCGCGCCCGCCCCCGCGGTCGCGTTGACGTCGACCACCGCCTTGGGCGCCGTGCTCGGGGTGGCGGAGGGCGACGGGGTCGGTTCCCCCGGCCCGTCCCCGGGCGGCGCGGCGGCCGGCGGGGCCGGCGCCGGCTCGTGGTTGAAGAGCTGCCGGACGATCTTCCTGATCAGGTCCGGGTTGACGGTGTTGACCTCCTGCCCGCCGACCGTCCTGAAGCCGCTGATCGGCAGGGTGTTGAACTCCACGTTGCCGCCGGTCAGGTTGGGCGCCTGCTGGGCGAAGTCGAGGATGTTCCACTCGTTGTCGATGACCACGTCCTTCTTCACCACCGCGAACAGCTTCTGCATCTGCCCGAGGTCGTTCAGGATGCCCTGCTGCTTGAGCTTGTACTCGACGGAGGAGAGGAACGCCTGCTGCCGGTGGGTGCGGTCGAGGTCGCCGTTGGTGAGGTGGTGGCGCTGGCGGACGAAGGAGAGTGCCTGCGCGGCCTTGAGGGAGCTGATCCCGGCCGGGAGCTTGAGGCCGGTGCCGCCGCCCTCGTGGGTGGCGGTCCGGGCGATGATCGGGTCGTCCACCGGGTGGTTGAGGCAGACCTGGATCGGCTCGACCGCCTTGGCGATGTCGTAGAAGCCGATCAGGTTCACCTCCGCGAAGTGGTCGATCGGGACGTCCAGGAGGCTCTGCACGGTCTGGATGGTGGCCGAGCGGCCGGCCTCGCGGCTCTGCCGCTCCAGCAGCGCCTTGGAGAGCCCCTTGCCGGCCAGCTTCTGCTCGGCGGCCTCCTTGGCGATGCCGTACGCCTCCTTGATCTTGTGCATCCTCCCGTCCGCGCCGACGGTCTGCACGTAGTCGTCGCGCGGGACGGAGAGCGCGGTGACCTTGCCGCCGTTGGCCGGGATGTGCAGCACGATCAGGGCGTTGGTGTTGTACCCGCCGATCCCGCTGGAGCCGGCGTGCAGTTCGTCCTCGACGAACTGCTTGGGCAGGTCGTTGCCGTCCATGTCCTTGCGGCTGTCCAGGCCGATCAGCAGCAGGTTGACGGACTTGTCGAGGTGCGGCGGGGCGTTCTTCTTGGCCTCGCTCAGCGCGGAGGACTTGACCATGCCGTCGTCCAGGCTGCGGTACTCGTACCAGGTGAAGCCGCTGGCGCCGAGCACGGCGACCGAGACGGTGCAGGCCAGGGTGCGCCCGGCGACGGTCAGCGGGGCGGCGGCGCGGCGCGCGGCCTGCCCGCGCTGACCGCGGCCGCCGGTACGGCTGTTGCCGCGCTCAGCCACGGCGGCCCCTTCCGACCGGGGCGGCCGTCCGGCCGGTTCGTCGGCGCTGCGGCACCACCCGGCGGCGGGTCGGCACGGCGCGGACCGCGACCACGGCGAGCGCCACCGCGACGGCCGCGGCCATCACCGGGAAGGCCCCGACCACCCAACGCAGCGCGCCGGTGCCGAGGTTCTTCCCCTGGTACGTCCCGGGGTGCGCGAGGTACTCGACGCCCGAGGCGGTGAGCAGCACCACGACCGGCGCGGCCGTCACCACCCACCACCGGCCCGTCCGGCTGCACAGCAGTGCGGCGGCCGCCGTCCCGAGCACCGAGCCCACCGCGAAGAGGAGGCTGACGCCCGGTCCGTCGACCTCGTCCGCGACCGCCCCGAGCAACGGCAGCCCGACCGCCGAGAGCACGGCCGCCGTCCCGCCGCGACGACGCGCCTGCTGGCGACGGCGGGCCGCCCCGGGGCGCGGTGTCCGGGCCGCCCCGGGCGCCGCGGGGCCCGCGGGGCTCCCCGGACCGCCCGCACCGGCCGCCCGGGAGCGCTGCGCGGGCAGGGCGCGGTCCTCGGTGCGCGGTCCCGCGTCCTGGTACGGCGTTCTCGCCCGCTGACCGGCCATGCGCACTTCCCTCGATCGTTGCGGCCGCGGCGGAGCGATCGCGCCGCCGCGCGTGCCGGGACGCCTTCGGTCCTGGTGGCGTCCTGGTGGGGACCCCACCCTCTACATCGCTGTAGAAGATGGCCTGAGCATACGAACCCATTTCAGCAAAGTCATCCGCCGTCACCCGGCGGCGACGAACCGCCTGGTGGGCCATCGTTAGGATGGTCACGATCCCCGCCACGTCGGCACACCATCAGGAACGCATCAGAGGAGCAGAGCGTCACCATGTTTGAGAGTCTGAAGAACCTCGCGGACAAGGCCACCGACCTCGCCCGCGAGCACGGCGACGTGATCGGGCAGGGCCTGGACAAGGTCGGCGACGCGATCGACGACCGCACGGACGGCAAGTACAGCGGGCAGATCGACACCGGCGTCGAGAAGGCGAAGGACTTCCTGCGCAACCTCGACGGCGACCAGAAGCCCGCCGAGTAACCTGCCGCAGGGAGCGATCAGCCGCACGGCGCTCGAACGGGCGCACGGGCGAACGGGGAGGGGCGGCAGCCGTGAGCGAGGAGAAGAAGGGGTCCGGCCGGGGACGCTGGCTGGTGATCGGCGTCGTGGTGGTGGCCGGACTGGGTCTCGTCCGCGGCAACGGCCACGACGGCGCGGCCTCCGCCGACCCCTCCCCGACCGCCGCCTCCGGCCCCTCCCCGGGCGCCGCACCGTCGGCCGGCTCCTCCGCTCCGCCGTCGAAACCCTCGAAGCCCTCGGGCCGCTACGACCCGGCCGACTACGCGGCACCGGTCCGCCAGTACGCCGCCGAGGCCGGGGTCAACCCGCAGCTGCTGATGGCGATCCTCTACAACGAGGCGTACAAGCCGCACGACCCCGAACTCGAACGGGCCTGGCAGCGCGGCAAGCCGGACGCCTCGTTCGGCATCGCCAACATGCACCGGGCCGCCTTCGACGACACCAAGCCCGGCCGCCCGTTCGCCTCCCGGCAGTGGGAGGAGCTCCCGGACGACCGGAACCTGGCCGTCCAGGCGGCCGCCTGGCACCTGCACGACCTCGCCGCGCAGCTGCCCGCCCGCCCGGGCGTGCCGCTCACCCGGGACGAGCTGGTCGCCCTCGGCTACAACGCGGGCGCGGGCAACATGCTGGCCTTCGCCCGGGGCGTCAGGATCGGCTCCCAGGCGCAGTCCTACCTCGACCGGCTGCGCGACAACTGGTCGAAGTCCGGCGAGGCCGTGGCCTGACAGCCTCCGGCGGTCAGCTGACGCCGATCCGGGCGGACCAGACCCTCCGCCAGGCCAGCGCGTCGGCGACCCCCTCGGCGATGCCGCGCCGCGGCTGCCAGCCGAGCAGGTCCCGTGCGGTGTCCACGACGGCGTAGCAGCCGATCACGTCCCCGGGCCGCGGGCCCGCCTCCCGCACCTCCAGGCCGGTGCCGACGGCCTGTTCGAAGGCGGCGATCAGTTCCCGCACAGTGGTCCCGTCCCCGGTGCCGACGTTGATCACCCGGTAGCGGTCCGCCACGCCCGGGGCGATCACCTCGTCGAACCGGAGCAGCGCCGCGACGTGCGCCTCGGCGAGGTCCTGGACGTGGATGTAGTCGCGGATGCCGGAGCCGTCGCGGGTCGCCCAGTCGGTGCCGGTCACGGTGAACGGGGTGCCCGTGGTGTGCGCCTCGATCAGCTTGCCGAGGGCGTGGGTGGGCCGGAGGTCCTGGAGGCCGGTGCGCAGCTGCGGGTCGGCGCCGATCGGGTTGAAGTAGCGCAGGGCGATGACCCGCTGGCGCTCGGCGCCCTCGCCCCGGGTCCAGTCCTGGAGGACCTGCTCCATCATCTGCTTGGTGCGCGCGTACGGGCTCCCGGCGTCGACCGGGCTGCTCTCGTCGACCCGGGCATCGGGGGTGGAGGCGTAGATCGAGGCGGAGCTGCTGAAGACGACCCTGGTGCAGCCGTGGCGCTGGAGGGCCTCCAGGAGTTCGACGGTCTTGGCGACATTCTCCCGGTAGTAGTACAGCGGCTTGGCCACCGACTCCGGTACGACGATCTTCGCAGCGCAGTGCACGGTGGCGTCGATGTCGGGGTGCTCGGCGAAGATCCGGTCGAGCAGGGCCGCGTCGGCGATGTCGCCCCGGTAGAAGACCCGGTCCGCGACGAACTCGGTCCGGCCCCGGGACAGGTCGTCCAGCACGACCGGGGTGATCCCCCGGTCGAGCAGGGCGGAGGCGACGGTGCTGCCGATGAAACCCGCCCCGCCGGTGATCAGGACCTTCTTCATGCGCGGACGCTCCCTTGCGCTCGTCCGGGCGCCCGGTGGCGCCCGGTGACCGGAAGGGACGTCGGTTCGCACCCGGCCGGTTCCACCGCGGGTGCGTCCCCGTTCCCGGGGCGGGCGGTTCCGGGCGGCTCAGCCCCGGTGACGGCGCAGCCAGAGCCCGGTGGCGACCAGGACGACGGCCGCGCAGGCGGTGCCGATGGCCGCCCAGGCGGTGGCGTCGGAGGTGGTCGCGTGGGCGGGGCCGGGCGAGGCCTCCCGGGCGGAGACGGGGGCGGCGGTGGTCCC
>NZ_JBIVVI010000196.1:0-9965 GCF_044757675.1 Kitasatospora sp. NPDC091257 | reverse complement strand
GTCGGCTGTCGGAGGGGGTCCGGGCGGGGACCCGGTCTCAGGCAGGTCGGACTACTGCTGTCCGATCGTCAGATCGCCATGCCGTAGACAATGGTGAACAGGGTGCCCAGTGATCCGATGATGAACACGCCGGTCAGTCCGGCGACGATCAGTCCCTTGCCCTGTTCGGCGCCGAAGCTGTCGCGCATCGCGGTCGCACCGATCCGCTGCTTGGCCGCGCCCCAGACCGCGATGCCGAGGCAGAGGAGGATGGCGACGGCCATGATGACCTCGACCATCACCCGTGCCTCCGACCCGAGGGTCGCGAACGGCCCCCAGTCCGGGGCGATTCCGCCGATGATGGTGTCGATGTTCGGCTTCTTGGGGGGGTCCTCGGCCAGGTGGCCGACCGCATTGGTGTGCACGCTGCTCAGGTTCATTTCCATCTCACCGCCCGATCAGGCAAATTCAAGGGCCCGGACCCGGCCCGCGCGAAGGGTCGGTACCTATTCTTGGCCAGATCTGATGTCGACTTGGCTACTTCTCGCGAATCGGTCGTGAGGCATCGGACACGTACGCGAGGATGTACACCGTACGAAGGATAGCGCTCACTGTTCGTATCTCTGATGATTGCGGTGAGCAACGCCTTCCGGGACACTTCGACTGACGATTCGTCGGGATGGTGCTGATGGTACTCCGGAAGGCCGGTACGGCCGCCGCCGCTGCGGGAGTTGTTGCGTTCGGGTTCATCGGGCTGGTGACGATGGGGACTTATGCGGCAAGTGGGACGCCGCAACAGGCGGCGAATCGTTCCGCCCTCTCCCCCGGAACGGTCCCCGCGGCCTACCAGGATCCGATCCAGAAGTGGGGCGCGCTCTGCGCGGAGATCTCCCCGCCGATGCTCGCGGCGCAGCTGTACCAGGAGAGCGGTTTCGACCCCAGGGCGCGCTCCGGGGTCGGGGCGCAGGGCATGGCGCAGTTCATGCCGGGCACCTGGTCCGAGTACGCCACCGACGGCAGCGGGGACGGCAGGGCGGACGTCTGGGACCCGCTGGACGCGATCGCCTCGGCGGCGACCTACGACTGCGCGATCGCCAAGCGGGTCGCGAAGGTCCCGGGCGACCCCCAGGCCAACCTGCTGGCGGCCTACAACGCCGGCGAGGGCGCGGTGGAGAAGTACAACGGGGTGCCGCCGTACAGGGAGACCCAGGGCTACGTGCGGAACATCCAGGCGATGGCCCGCAGCTTCACGGCGCCCGCCTCGCCGACCGCGCCGCTGGAGGTGTCCCCGCAGTCGTCGGCCGCGATCTACTTCGCGCAGACCAAGCTCGGCACCCCGTACCTGTGGGGCGGTGAGGGCCTGCCCTCGCAGAGCGGGCGGTTCGACTGTTCGGGCCTGACCCAGGCCGCGTTCGCCAGTGTGGGCATCACCCTGCCCCGGGTGGCCAACGACCAGTGGTACGCCGGGCCGCACCCGTCGCGCGATCAGCTGCGGCCGGGCGACCTGGTGTTCTGGGCGACGGACCTGAGCGATCCGCGGAGCATCCACCACGTCGGGATCTACGTGGGCGGCGGGTACATGATCAACGCCCCGCACACCGGCGCGGTGATCCGCTACGACAAGATCGACACCCGGGAGTACATCGGCGCGACCCGGGTCACCTCGGACGGGGCCCAGGCTCTGCCGACCCGCAACAACGACGGCGCGGTCAACGCTCCGTCCCGCCCGGGCGGGACGGAGCCCACCGCCCCCGCGGGGAACCAGGGCGGCACCCAGGGCCTCCCCCAGGGCGGCGCGCCGGGAAGCGCCCCGGCGACCCCCGCCCGGTCGGCCGTCGCCGCCCCGCCCGCACCGGCCGGGCCGGCTCCCGCCGGGGCGGGTCGGTAGGTGCGGTGGGGCCGGGGCGGCGGGGAGCTGTGTGCGCGCTGTGGACGCTGAGTCAAGTTTCCATAACCGCGCGTTTCCGTGGAACGCTGTGTCCCGGTGATGACGTTGGGTCCGGTGGTCCCTCGTCAGCTTTCGGCGCCGGGCGGGCCCCGGCGGGAACGTACAGGTGCAGCGGACCAGAAGGAGGTGCGGCGTGTCGACGCCGCTTGCCGACACGACCAACCCCGACCTCGACCTGCTCTACGCCGTCAACGGTCTGGCCAAGCGCTCCCCGCAGTGGCTGGACCACCTGGTCTCGTGGATCGGCGAGTACGGCATCCTGATCGGCCTGGCGATGCTCGGCCTGGTGGCCTGGCTCCAGGCCAGACGCCGGCCGGACGCGCCGGTGGCGGTGGCCGGGCTGCTCTGGGTGCCGCTCTCGGTGGCCGTCGCCGAGCTGGCCAA
Source organism: Kitasatospora sp. NPDC091257 (assembly GCF_044757675.1). Taxonomy (NCBI): domain Bacteria; kingdom Bacillati; phylum Actinomycetota; class Actinomycetes; order Kitasatosporales; family Streptomycetaceae; genus Kitasatospora; species Kitasatospora sp. NPDC091257. Next base: position 7,654 of record NZ_JBIVVI010000196.1, on the reverse strand, counting down.
CCTGCCGATCGCCGCGATCGTGAACCGCCCGCGTCCCTTCGTCGACCATCCCGGGCTGCTGGTGCTGGTGGACGGCAAGGCCGGCACCCACTCCTTCGTCAGCGACCACTCGACCATGACCATGGGTGTCGCGGTGGCGCTGTTCCTGGTGAACCGCAGGCTGGGCTGGATCGCCGGCGGGCTGGCCCTCCTCCAGGGCTTCTGCCGGATGTTCATGGGCGTCCACTACCCGACCGACGTGATCGGCGGCTTCGCGCTCGCCGTCGCCGTGGTGCTGCTGCTGGCGCCGATCGCGATGGCGGTGCTGGTGCCGTTCTGCCACGCGCTGAGCCGCACGGCGGTCGCCCCGCTGATCCGGGCGCCCGAGCGCGGCGGTGCGGCCCGCGTCGGGGCCGGTCCGCGCGGCCGTCGCCGCGGGCGCGGGGCGGTGCGGGCCGGGGAGCAGCCGCCGGAGTCCGACCTCGCGGCCTGACGCCGTCTCCCGGGCCCGGCGCCGCGCAGGTGTCCTGGGCCCGGTGGGATCAGTCCGGTCCGGCGCCGTTCTCGGCGAGGTGGTCGGCCCCCTCGCGGCGGGCCAGTTCGCGCGAGCGGCGGGCCGGGGAGTACCAGCCGCAGCTGCAGGTCGCGAAGGCGAAGGATCCGCGCTCGCCGACCGCGAGGCGGTGTTCGGGCATCCGGGCGGTGCCGGGTGCCGTCGGCAGCTCACTGTGCACGTGGTTCACGGTAGCGCCCGCACCGGCCCCCGTAACTCTTGGCGTCCCAACTCGTTTGCCCGGAAAGAGCTCTGCCCGCCCGGTGGTGGCCGGCGGGGCAGTCGGGCCCGAGGGGGTTGTCGCGAGGATGAAGATGACCGACCAGCAGCGCACCGGACGGTCGGCACGCCGTCCGGGTCCGCACCTGCGCTCGGCGGCCGGGGCCGCCCTGCTCGCCGCCGTCCTGGCGGCGGGGGCCGCCGGCTGCTCCGGCGGCCCCGTCGACGGCTCCTCCGACCAGCAGTCGGGCGCCCCCGACCAGCTCGCCGCGGACGCGCTGACGGCGGTGCGCAACGCCCCCGACATCACCGGCCGTACCGGCTCCGCGCACGCCGCGACCGAGCTGGTCACCGAGTCGACCGAGAAGAAGGCCTCGTTCAGCGGCACCGGCGGCTACGACTACGTCAAGCGGATCGGCCGGCTGGAGGTCCAGGTGCCGCCGGGTGCGGCGACCACCGGGAAGATCGTCGAGGTGGTCCTGCCGGGCACCGTCTACCTCCAGAACAGCGGTGCCAAGGTCCCCGCGGGCAAGTGGGTCAAGCTGGACGTGCGCCAGCTGCCGGACGGCAACCTGGTCAGCAGCGGGGCCACCGACCCGGCCTCGGCGGCGGGGGCGCTGCGCGGGGCGCAGAAGGCGGAGGCGGTGGGCACCGAGACCGTCGACGGGGTGGCGCTGCACCACTTCCGGGGCACCCTGGACCTGGTGAAGGCGGCCGACGCGACGGGCGGCAGGGGCGGGGACGGCCTGCGGACGGGCGCGCAGACCTTCACCGTCAAGGAGGTCCCGTACGACGCCTGGCTGGACGACCAGGGCCGGCTGCGCAAGGTGGTCGAGGTGTTCACCTTCGCCGGGGTGGCCGGGTCGAAGGAGCCCAGGGACCAGGTGAAGGTGACGTCGACGACCTCGCTGTCGGACTTCGGCAAGCCGGTGGAGGCGGCCGAGCCCTCGGCCTCGGACATCTACCGGATGAAGCCCACGGAGAGCCCGAAGTAGGGCTGGTCCGACACGCCCCGGGCCGCCGGGGCAGCGCTCCGGCGCGGGGGCGAGACGGGGTGCCGCCGGGGCGGGTGGCCGTCCGGGGAGCGACTGCCACCCGTTTCGGCGGCGCCGAGATGGCCCGTCCGTGCCATGTGGACGGGCCCCGAAGTGCCTAGGCTGGACTCCGGGTGGCTGCCGCCCGGGCTGGCGAGGCACTGAAGGGGTGGTGCAGGTGGTGTCGTCCACGGGCGGCCGCAGCGGCGGCCACGACGACGCGGCCCTCGACGAGATCGATCTGGCCGGCGAGCTGATGATCGCCGCGACGGCCAGCTCCGGCGACCGGCTGCCGACCGAGCGGATCGACGAGGTGCTGCTGGACCGGTCCGAACCCGGGCAGTGCGACCGGGAGGCCGACGGCTAGCGGGCTCCGGACGCGACGCGGCCCGGGTGCGCCGCGGGCAAGGTCCGCTCCGGGAGCGACGCGCCCCCGGAGCGAAGCGGTCGGCCCGGCGGCTCAGCTGCGCAGCAGGCGGCTGATCGCGGCGGTGGCCTCCGCCACCTTGGCGTCCAGTTCGGCGCCGCCCTCCTCGGCGGCCGCGGCGACGCAGTGCCGCAGGTGCTCCTCCAGCAGGGAGAGCGCGAAGGACTGCAGCGCCTTGGTGCCGGCCGAGACCTGGGTGAGCACGTCGATGCAGTAGACGTCCTCGTCGACCATGCGCTGGAGGCCGCGGATCTGGCCCTCGATCCGGCGCAGCCGCTTGAGGTGGGCGTCCTTCTGCGCGCTGTAGCCGTGCGGGCCGTGGTGCCCGGCCGGGGCCGGGCCGGCGGGCGGCTCGGTCCCCTGCGCGTGCTCCGGCTCGCTGCGCGCTTGCGTCGTGGTCATCGGCCCCGCCTTCGTCTCAGTGCCTGGTGGCTGCGTCGGCCACAAGTGTCCAACACCGGGGCCCTCCGTGGTGTTCCGACGGCCGTCCCGGCATGTGCCGCGGGGGCCCTGGAGGGGGCTCCCGGCGGTTCACCCGTCTGAGCGGCGCCCCGTTCTCCGGTACGCACGACGGGGACAATCCGGGCGAGGTTCCGTCAGACTGGGGCTCGCGTCCACGTGTGGTGGTGCGCCCGGATCAGCCGGTGCGGCGACCGAACGGAAGGGGAGGTTCCGGCTCCTTCCCCGACACCCCGTTTGCGTGATTGCGTTCGGTTGCACCTAGCATCGTTCAGTCCCTACCCCGCACATCGGAGATTTCCGTGCGTTTTAGCCTGACCCCGAAGGAGACGAGCTTCTACGACATGTTCGCCGCCGCGGCGGAGAACCTCGTCGTCGGATCGAAGCTCCTTTTGGAGCTGCTGGGATCAGACGTGTCGGCCCGTGCGGAGATCGTCGAGCGCATGCGCGCCGCCGAGCACGCCGGGGACGACACCACCCATGCCGTCTTCCACCAGCTGAACTCGTCCTTCATCACGCCCTTCGACCGCGAGGACATCTACAGCCTCGCCTCGTCGCTGGACGACATCATGGACTTCATGGAGGAAGCCGTCGACCTGGTCGTCCTCTACGACATCCAGACCCTGCCGAAGGGCGTCGAGCAGCAGATCGAGGTACTGGCGCGCGCCGCGGAGCTCACCGCCGAGGCGATGCCGAACCTGCGCAGCATGTCCAACCTCACCGAGTACTGGATCGAGGTCAACCGTCTGGAGAACCAGGCCGACCAGATCCACCGCAAGCTGCTCGCCCACCTGTTCTCCGGTCAGTACGACGCCATCGAGGTCCTCAAGCTCAAGCAGGTCGTGGACGTCCTTGAGGAGGCGGCGGACGCGTTCGAGCACGTCGCCAACACGGTGGAGACCATCGCCGTCAAGGAGTCCTGACTCCCGTGGACATGGCAGCACTCATCGCCGTCATCGGCGTTGCGTTCTTCTTCACGTACACCAACGGCTTCCACGACTCGGCGAACGCGATCGCCACGTCGGTCTCCACCCGGGCGCTCACCCCCCGGGCGGCGCTGGCGATGGCCGCGGTGATGAACCTGGCGGGCGCGTTCCTCGGCAGCGGCGTGGCGCACACCGTCTCCCAGGGGATCATCGAGACCCCCACCGGCAACCAGGGGATGGCGATCCTGTTCGCGGCCCTGGTCGGGGCGATCGCCTGGAACCTGGTCACCTGGTACTTCGGCCTTCCGTCCTCCTCCTCGCACGCGCTGTTCGGCGGCATGGTGGGCGCGGCCCTGGCCGGCGGCACCGAGGTGATCTGGAGCGGGGTCCTCGACAAGATCGTCATCCCGATGTTCGTCTCGCCCGTGGTCGGCCTGGTCGGCGGCTTCCTGGTGATGCTGGCGATCCTGTGGATCTTCCGCCGGGCCAACCCGCACCGGGCCAAGCGCAACTTCCGGGTCGCCCAGACCGCCTCGGCCGCCGCGATGGCCCTGGCGCACGGCCTCCAGGACGCCCAGAAGACCATGGGCATCGTGGTCATGGCACTGACCATCTCCGGCCACCAGTCCGGCAACGGCATTCCGGTCTGGGTGAAGATCTCCTGCGCGACGATGCTCTCGCTGGGCACCTACGCGGGCGGCTGGCGGATCATGCGGACGCTCGGCCGAAAGATCATCGAGCTGGACCCGCCGCAGGGCTTCGCCGCCGAGGCCACCTCCGCGACGGTCATGTACATCTCGTCGTTCGTCTTCAAGGCGCCGATCTCCACCACCCACGTGATCACCGCGGCGATCATGGGCGTGGGGGCCACCAAGCGGATCCGCGCGGTGCGCTGGGGCGTCGCGAAGAACATCGTGCTCGGCTGGTTCATCACGATGCCGGCGGCCGCCGTCGTCGCAGCGCTGATGTACTGGTTCGTCCACCTGTTCTGGGGCTGACGGCCCCGCAGGACGCACGGACGGACAGGGCCCGCCCCCACATCTCGGGGGCGGGCCCTTTTCCATGTCCCGCGGCGGCACCGCCATGCAGCACCGCGGGACAGCTCGCGATCCGTCACGCGTCCCGGCGCCTCGGCGCCGCCCGTGACGGGCTCCGGTCTAGCCGAAGCGGCCGGAGATGTAGTCCTCGGTGGCCTGGACCTGCGGGTTGGAGAAGATCCGCTGGGTGTCGTCCAGCTCGACCAGCTTGCCCGGCTGGCCGACGCCGGCCAGGTTGAAGAAGGCGGTGCGGTCGCTGACGCGGGCCGCCTGCTGCATGTTGTGGGTCACGATGACGATGGTGAACTGCTCCTTGAGCTCGCCGATCAGGTCCTCGATGGCGAGGGTGGAGATCGGGTCGAGCGCGGAGCAGGGCTCGTCCATCAGCAGGACCTGGGGCTCGACCGCGATGGCGCGGGCGATGCAGAGGCGCTGCTGCTGACCGCCGGAGAGGCCGGCCCCCGGCTTGTTCAGCCGGTTGTGGACCTCCTTCCAGAGGTTGGCGCCCTTCAGCGAACGCTCCACCACCTCGTCCAGCACGGACTTCTTCTTCACGCCGGAGAGCCGCAGACCCGCGATCACGTTGTCGTAGATCGACATGGTCGGGAAGGGGTTCGGGCGCTGGAAGACCATGCCGACCGAGCGGCGCACGGCGACCGGGTCGACGTTGGAGGCGTAGAGGTTCTCGTCGTCCAGGAGGACCTTGCCCTCGACCCGGGCGCCCGGGATCACCTCGTGCATCCGGTTCAGGGTCCGGAGGAAGGTGGACTTGCCGCAGCCGGACGGGCCGATGAAGGCGGTCACCGAGCGGGGCTCGATGCTCATCGAGATGTCCTCGATGGCCTTGGTGGTGCCGTAGTAGGCCGACAGTCCGCTGACGTCGATGCGCTTGGCCATGATCGTTGCTTCTCTCGTCTGTCTCGTACGTCAGTCGGTCGCTCAGTGCCCGCCCTTGGGCGAGCGCCAGCGTGCGATGCCCCGGGCGACGAGGTTGAGCCCCATCACGAAGGCGATCAGCACCAGCGCCGCGCCCCAGGCACGGGCGTAGCCGAAGTCGTTGTTGACCTGCGAGTACTGGGTCCAGATGTACATCGGCAGGGACTGCTGCGGTCCGTCGAACGGGTTGTTGTTGATGTAGTCGGCGCCGAACACCAGCATCATCACCGGGGCGGTCTCGCCCGTGATGCGGGCGACCGCGAGCATCACACCGGTGGTGATGCCGCCGATCGCGGTGGGGAGGACGATCCGCAGGATGGTCTTCCACTTCGGCACGCCGAGCGCGTACGAGGCTTCGCGCAGCTCGTTCGGGACGAGCTTCAGCATCTCCTCGGTGGACCGGACCACGACCGGCATCATCAGGATCGCCAGCGCGAGGCTGCCCGAGAAGCCGGAGTAGCTGAAGCCCAGGGCGAGGTTCCAGAGCGAGAGGATGAACAGACCGGCGACGATCGACGGGATGCCCGTCATGACGTCGACGAAGAAGGTGACCGCCTTGGCGAGCGTGCCGCGGCCGTACTCGACCAGGTAGACGGCGGTCAGCAGCCCGATCGGGGCCGCGATCGCGGTGGCCAGGGCGACCTGCTCCAGGGTGCCGATCAGCGCGTGGTAGATGCCACCGCCGGGCCCGGACTGGATCACGCCCTTCATGGAGTGGCTCAGGAAGTTCCCGTCGACCACTCCGATGCCCTGCTGGACGGTGTAGAAGGTCAGGGCGACCAGGGGGACGACGGCCAGGATGAAGGCGACCCAGACCACCGAGGTGGCGAAGCGGTCCTTGGCCTGCCGGCGGCCCTCGACCCGGGCCGAGAGGACGTAGCTGATCAGGACGAAGAGCAGGGCCGAGATCAGGCCCCACTGGAGGTGGCTGGCCAGCCCGCCGGCCACGCCGATCCCGCAGCCGAGGGCGATCGAGCCGACGGCCACGGCGGCCGGGGCCCACTTGGGCAGTCGGTTGGCGGTCAGCGGACGGCCGACCGGCCGGGCGTCCTCGATGACGGCGGTGACGGTCATGCGTTGGCCCCCGAGTACTCCTTGCGGCGGGCGATGATCAGTCGCGCGGCACCGTTCACCAGCAGGGTGATGACGAACAGGACGAGGCCGGAGGCCATCAGCGCGTTGCGGCCGTTGTCACCGGCCTCGGCGAACTTCAGCGCGATGTTCTGCGCGAAGGTGCCGCCGCCCGCGTCGAGGATGTGCAGCGACAGGACGTTGCTGGCGGAGAGCACCACCGCGACCGCGATGGTCTCGCCGAGCGCGCGGCCGAGGCCGAGCATCGAGGCCGAGATGATGCCGGGGCGGCCGAACGGCAGCACCGCGGTGCGGATCATCTCCCAGCGGGTCGCGCCGAGCGCGAGCGCCGCCTCCTCGTGCATCCGCGGCACCTGGCGGAACACCTCGCGGGAGACCGCGGTGATGATCGGCAGGACCATGATCGCCAGCAGGATGCCGACGGTGAACAGGTTGCGCGGGGTGCCGGTCCTGGTCTGGTCGAAGATGTACGTCCAGCCCAGGTAGTCGTTGAGCCAGCTGGTCAGGCCGTCCATGTGCGGGACCAGGAAGAGCGCGCCCCAGAGGCCGTAGACGATGCTGGGGACGGCGGCGAGCAGGTCGACCAGGTAGGCGAACGGCTGGGCGATCCTGCGCGGCGCGTAGTGCGAGATGAACAGCGCGATCCCGATGGCCACCGGGACGGCGATCGCCATCGCGATGACGGCACTGACGATGGTGCCGATGGCCAGGACGGCGATGCCGAAGACGGGCTTCGGGGCGTCCGGCGTCCACTCGAAGCTGGTGAGGAAGTTGCCCTCGTTGGTGGTCAGGGCCAGGACCGACCGCCAGGTCAGGAACGCGGCGATGGCGGCCATGACGACCAGCAGGAGGATGCCCGAGCCCCGGGCGAGGTTCATGAAGATCTTGTCGCCGACCCGGCTGTCGCGCGGCCGGCGTTCCCTGCCTCATTGCCGCTCCCCCGCGCGCAGTTCGGTGGCGATCTGGCGCCGGCCGGCGACCAGCGTCTCCAC
>NZ_JBIVVI010000195.1:0-10008 GCF_044757675.1 Kitasatospora sp. NPDC091257 | reverse complement strand
AGGAAGGTGAGCAGCGCGGTCAGCACGATCAGCGGCAGCGAGACGCCGTCCACCCCGACGTGGAGGTGCCCGTGGCGGAGCCGACCGGGGCGTCCGTGGACGACGCGGGGACCGAGAACCCCAAGGGCCGGCGCCGGGTCGGGGTGCTGCTGGTCGTGGCGGTGCTCGCCTTCCTGATCGACCTGGGCAGCAAGCTGCTGGTGGTCGCCCGGCTGGAGAACCACGCGGCGATCAAGGTGATCGGGGACGTGGTCACCTTCCAGGTGATCCGTAACTCGGGCGCGGCCTTCGGGATGGGGCAGGCGCTGACCGTCGTCTTCACGATGATCGCCTCCGCCGTCATCGTGGTGATCTGGCGGATCGCGCGCCGCCTGTACAGCCTGCCCTGGGCGATCGCGCTCGGGCTGCTGCTCGGCGGGGCGCTCGGCAACCTCACCGACCGGCTGTTCCGCGCGCCCGGCGTCTTCCGCGGGCATGTGGTGGACTTCATCTCCGTCCAGCACTTCGCGGTCTTCAACCTCGCGGACTCGGCGATCGTCTGCGGCGGAATCCTGGTGGTGCTGCTCTCCTTCCGGGGCAGCAACCCGGACGGGACGCTCCACCAGCAGGCCGACAAGGCGGAGAAGACGGAGCAGGCCGAGAAGTAGCCCCGGCCACCGGCGGGCGGGGGAGGGCCGCGTTTCCGGCATACTCGTACGGGTGAGTACCGCAGCGCAGATCCGCAGCCTCCCCGTTCCCGACGGCCTGGAGGGCGAGCGCCTCGACGCCGCCCTGGCCCGGATGTTCGGCTTCTCCCGGACCAAGGCCGCCGAGCTGGCCGCCGACGGCAAGGTGACGCTCGACGGCGCCGCGGCCGGCAAGTCGGACCGGGTGACCGCCGGCTCCTGGCTGGAGGTCGAGATCCCGGCCCCGGCCGCGCCCGTGCGGATCGTCGCCGAGGCGGTCGAGGGCATGCGCATCGTTCACGACGACGAGGACATCGTGCTGGTCGACAAGCCGGTCGGCGTCGCCGCGCACCCCAGCCCGGGCTGGACCGGCCCCACCGTGATCGGCGGGCTGGCCGCGGCCGGGTACCGGATCTCCACCTCGGGCGCCGCCGAGCGCCAGGGCATCGTGCACCGGCTGGACGTCGGCACCTCCGGGCTGATGGTGGTCGCCAAGTCCGAGCGCGCCTACACCGACCTCAAGCGGCAGTTCCACGACCGGATCACCGAGAAGCGCTACCACACCCTGGTGCAGGGCCACCCGGACCCGATGAGCGGGACGGTGGACGCGCCGATCGGCCGGCACCCCAGCTCGGACTGGAAGTGGGCCGTCACCCGGGACGGCAAGCCGTCCGTCACCCACTACGACCTGATCGAGGCGTACCGGGCCGCGTCGCTGCTGGCGATCAAGCTGGAGACCGGGCGCACCCACCAGATCCGCGTCCACATGTCCGCGCTGCGGCACCCCTGCGTGGGCGACCTGACGTACGGCGCCGACCCGACGCTGGCCAAGCGGCTGGGCCTGACCCGGCAGTGGCTGCACGCGGTGTCGCTCGGCTTCGAGCACCCGGCGGACGGGCAGTGGGTCGAGTTCTCCAGCGAGTACCCGGAGGACCTCAGGAAGTCGCTGGACATCATCGCGGAGGAGAGCTGAGGTGGCAGCTGCCACCGTCCGGATCGCCGAGGGGGAGGCGGACCTGGAGCTCGTGCGGGCCGTCCGGCGCGAGGTCTTCGTCGTCGAGCAGAACGTGCCGGAGGAGCTGGAGTACGACGAGTACGACGCGACCTCGGTGCACCTGCTGGCCCTCGGGGTCGACGGGGCCGCGCTGGGGACGGCGCGGCTGATCTTCGGGGAGCAGGCGCGCGAGCTCACCGGCGGTGTCGAGGGGCGCGTGCTGCTCGGGCGGCTCGCGGTCGTCGCGGCGGCCCGGGGGACGGGCCTCGGGGCGGTGCTCGTACGGGCGGTCGAGGCCGCGGGGGCCGAGCGCGGCGCCGTGGAGGTCGAGCTGCACGCGCAGGTGCGGGCGCTCGGGTTCTACGAGCGGCTGGGGTACGTGGCCGAGGGGCCCGTGTACGACTCCGCGGGCATTCCGCACCGGACGATGACGCGGATGCTGTAGCTGTAGGCGTTCCGGGCGGACGCCGCCGCACCTCCGGGGGCGGGTTCCCGCTGGTCGCCCTTCGCTTCGCGCGGTTCCCCGTGCCCCGGCCGGGGTGCGGGGAACTCTTGCTTTCGGGGCGGGGGTGGTTGCTTCCGGCGCGGTCGCGGGCGCGGCTCAGCCTTCGGTGGTGCGCAGGCGGGGGAGGGCGTGGGGGTGCTCGTCGCGCAGGTGGGCGATGAGCTGTTCGCGGATGTCGAAGCGGAGCCGGGCGGCGTCATCCGGGGTGCGGGCCGTCATGGTGGCGCGGACGACGATGGTGCTGGGCGTGGTGTCGGTGACGTGCAGGGCCCACTCGTCGCCGTCCCACAGCGGGTGCCGGTCCAGGCGGGCGCGCAGGACGGCGCGCAGCTCTTCCATCGGGGTGGTGTGGTCGAGGTGGAGCAGCACGGCGGCGAGCAGGCCGGGGTCGCGGCGGGTCCAGTTCTCGAAGGGCTTGTTGACGAAGTACGAGACCGGGACGACCAGCCGACGGTAGTCCCAGAGCCGGACCACCAGGTAGGTGAGGGTGATTTCCTCGACGGTGCCCTGCTGGCCGTCCACCACCACGGTGTCGCCGATCCGGACGGTGTCGCTGAAGGCGATCTGGAGGCCGGCGAAGAAGTTGCCCAGGGTGCTCTGGGCGGCGATGCCTGCCACGATGCCGATGACGCCCGCCGAGGCGAGCAGGCTGGCGCCGACGGTGCGCATGGCGGAGAAGGTCAGCAGCATCACGGCCACCGTGACCACGACGATCAGCGCGCCGGCCACCCGGCGGAGCATGCCGATCTGGGTGCGCACCCGCTGGACCCGGGCCGGGTCGTCGACGCGGGTCTCGTAGCGGCTGAGCAGCGCCTCCAGGAGGGCGGCCACCACGCGGACGGTGAGCCAGCCCAGCGAGGCGAGCAGGAACAGCAGGAGCAGGTGCTGGGCGCCGGCGTCGCCCTTCAGGTGGAAGATCCGCTGGAGCGGTCTGGCCGCGAGCAGCAGGGCCGACACGACGGAGAGCTGGAGCGGGATCCGGCAGCGGCGCAGCAGCGGCCAGACCGGTGCCGAGGGGTTGCGGGCGGCGATCCGCTGGAGGGCCTGGTCGACGATCCAGCCGATCGCCAGGGTGGCGGCGACGGTGGCGAGCAGCGAGATCAGCGGCCAGGGCATGCGCCGTACGATACTCGGGCACGGTGGGGCGAACCGGGCGAAAGGGTGTGGCGGCTTTATCGGACACCTACCCGGACGGCGGATACGATCAGCGCCCATGGAGTTCGGTGGGGCATGGCGTCGCTGGCGCGCCCGGGGAACAACGGTCGGACGCAGGCTGCTGGCCGGGGCGGTGGCCCTGGTGGCGGTGGCCGCGGCCGGCACCGCGACGGTGGCGTCCGGCGGTGAGCGGGCGGTCCACCAGGAGGACCGTTTCCTCAGCATGCCGGAGACGCCCGGCAGCACCCAGCAGGTCCAGCTGGACACCTCCTTCTTCACCACCGGCGGCGGTCCGCGCCCGGCGGTGCTCCTGGCGCACGGCTTCGGCGGTTCCAAGGAGGGCGAGCGCGAGCGCGCCGAGCAGCTGGCCCGGCAGGGGTACGCGGTACTGACCTGGTCGGCGCGCGGCTTCGGCCACTCGGGCGGCAGGATCGGGCTGAACGCACCGGACCGCGAGGTCGAGGACGTCAAGCACCTGGTGGACTGGCTGGCCCAGCGGCCCGAGGTGCAACTGGACGCCGCCGGCGACCCGAAGGTCGGCATCACCGGCGCCTCGTACGGCGGCGCGGTCTCGCTGCTGGCCTCCGCCTACGACCCCCGGATCGACGCCGTCGCCACCCGGATCACCTGGTGGAACCTGGCCGACGCGCTGTTCCCCCAGGGCGTCCAGGGCTCGGGCGCGGCGGACGGCGTGTTCAAGAAGCTGTGGGCCGGGATCTTCTTCACCACCGGCTCGGCCGGGGACCTCGGGCCCTCCGGCGGGGCGCCGCGGGAGGGCGGCGGGCCGAAGCCGACGGCGGACGGGCCGGTCGGCTGCGGGCGGTTCCTGGACTCGCTCTGCCAGATGTACGACCGGGTCGCCACCGCCGGGCACGCCGATCCGGAGGCCGTCGCGCTGCTGGAGCGCTCCAGCCCGTCCTCGGTGGCGGCGCAGCTCAAGGCGCCCACGCTGGTGGTGCAGGGGCAGCAGGACTCGCTGTTCCCGCTGGACCAGGGCGACCGCATCGCCAAGGCGGTGGCCGCCAACGGCGCGCCGGTCGCGGTGGACTGGTTCGCCGGCGGCCACGACGGCGGGACGGACACCAGCGCGCGGGTCGACGACCGGGTGACGGCCTGGTTCGACCACTACCTGAAGGGGGACGGCAACGACACCGGCGCCGCCTTCCGGGTGACCCGCACCGGCGGGGTCGACTCGACCGGCTTCCAGGCCGTGCTGCGCGGAGCCACCGCCGACCGGTACCCGGGGCTGGGCGGAACCGGCTCGCGCACCGTCGAGCTGACGGGCGGCGAGCAGACCCTCGCCAACCCTCCCGGCGGCGCGCCGCCCGGGATCTCGACCCTGCCGGGCGTCGGCGCGCTCAGCCAGGCGGCCTCGCTGGGCGCCGGGCTCTCACTGGACTTCCCCGGGCAGAACGCCGCCTTCGACTCGGCGCCGCTGGACTCGCCGCTGCACCTGACCGGGCAGCCCACCGTGCCGGTGCGGGTGACGGCGGACCGGCCGGACGCGGTCCTGTTCGCGAAGCTGTACGACGTCGGGCCGGACGGCAAGGCGGTGCTGCCGCAGCAGCTCGCCGCCCCGCTGCGGGTCACCGGCGCGGACGCCGGGCAGACCGTCACGGTCGCGCTGCCGACCGTGGACCACACCTTCCCCGCCGGGCACCGGGTGCGACTGGTGCTGGCCGCCACCGACCTCGCCTACGCCTCGCCGGTCGAGCCGGCCACCTACCGGGTGGCACCGGCCGGGGCGCTCACCGCGCCGACCGTCGCCGAGCTGGTCACCGAGGCGGCTCCGCTGCCCTCGCGCACCTGGCTGCTGCCGGTGATCGCCGCCCTGGTGGCCGCGGCCCTGGTGCTGGCGCCGCGGCTGCGCCGCCGCCGGGCCGCCGGGCCCGCCTTCGACCCGGAGCTGGCCGCGGTGCCGCTGCGGATCAGCGGGCTGAGCAAGCGCTACAAGGGCGCCCAGGACCGCTACGCCGTACGGGAGCTGGGCTTCCGGGTGGAGCAGGGACAGGTGCTCGGCCTGCTCGGGCCGAACGGCGCCGGCAAGACCACCACACTGCGGATGCTGATGGGACTCATCCGGCCGGACGCCGGGGAGATCCGGATCTTCGGTCACCTGGTGCGGCCCGGCGCGCCCGTGCTCTCGCGGGTCGGGGCGTTCGTGGAGGGCGCGGGCTTCCTGCCGCACCTCACCGGGCGGGCCAACCTGCGGCTGTACTGGCAGGCGACCGGACGGCCGGAGGCCGACGCCCGCTTCGACGAGGCGCTGGCCATCGCCGGGCTCGGCGAGGCGCTGGACCGCGCGGTGCGGACGTACTCGCAGGGCATGCGGCAGCGGCTGGCGATCGCGCAGGCGATGCTCGGCATGCCGGACCTGCTGATCCTGGACGAGCCGACCAACGGGCTGGACCCGCCGCAGATCCGTGAGATGCGCGAGGTGATGATCCGGTACGCGGCCGGCGGGCGGACCGTGATCGTGTCGAGCCACCTGCTGTCCGAGGTCGAGCAGAGCTGTACGGACCTGGTGGTGATGGACCGCGGGCAGCTGGTCACGGCCGGCCCGGTCGGGGACATCGTGGGCGCCGGCGAGCTGCTGATGATCGGCATCGCCGGCCCGTACGACCCGGTGCCGGTGGTCGAGAAGGTCGCCGCGCTCGCCGGGGTCGGCTCGGTGGAGGCCGTCGACGGCGGCCTCCTGGTGCGCCTGGACGGACTGGCGGCCAGCGCGCTGCTGGCCGAACTGGTGCGGCTGGAGGTACCGGTGGAGAGCGCCGGGCCGCAGCGCCGCCTGGAGGACGCGTTCCTGTCGTTGATCGGAGGTGGAGCGTGAGTGCCGTGACGAAGGACCACACGGAGCCGGAGGGCCACGTCGGGTCGAGGGACCACGCCGAGGGGTACCGGGCGAGCCGGACGCTGCCGCTGCGGGTGGAGGCGATGCGGCAGCTGCGCCGGCGCCGCACGATGGTGATCGGCGGGGTACTGGCCGCCATGCCGTTCGTCCTCCTGGCCGCATTCCAGATCGGCGGCACCCCGGGCCGTCCGGGCCGGACCAGTTTCATCGAGCTGGCCACCGCCTCGGGGGCCAACTTCGCGGTCACCATGCTGTTCGTCGGCACCGGCTTCATGCTGGTCATCCCCGTCGCGCTGTTCTGCGGGGACACCGTCGCCTCCGAGGCCAGCTGGTCCTCGCTGCGCTACCTGCTGGCCGCGCCGGTGCCCCGGGCCCGGCTGCTGGCCCGCAAGTTCGCCGTCGGCCTGGCGTTCTCGGCGGTGGCGGTGGTGATGCTGCCCGCGATCGGGCTGGTCGTCGGCACGGCCGCGTACGGCTGGGGGGACCTCGAACTGCCCGCCGGGGTCAGCCTGCCGGCCGGGCAGGCGCTGCCCCGGATCGCCATCGCGGTGGCCTTCGTCCTCCTGAGCGAGACCGTGATCGCGGCGCTCGCCTTCTGGCTCTCCACCGCGACGGACGCGCCCCTGGGCGCCGTCGGCGGCGCGGTGTTCGCCTCGATCATCACCGGGGTGCTGGACGCCGTCACCGCGCTGGGCGACCTGCGGGAGTGGCTGCCGGCGCACTGGCAGTACTCCTGGGCGGACGCCCTGCAACCGCAGCTGGAATGGGGCGGCATGGTGCAGGGCGTCTCGCTGTCGCTCTCGTACGCGGCGGTGCTGCTGGCGCTGGCGTTCCGGGGGTTCGCGCGCAAGGACGTGGTGTCGTAGGCGTGCGGTGGGGCACCGGCGGGGCATGCGGGATCATGGGTGGGTAGCTGACCCCGCTGGTGAAGGACCCGAACCGTGGCCCAGATCGTCCTCTTCCACTCCGCCTACGGGCTGCGCCCCGCCGTGCGCGCCGCCGCCGAGCGGCTGCGCGCCGCCGGGCACACCGTGCACACGCCGGACCTGTTCGACGGGCGGACCTTCGAGTCCGTCGAGGAGGCGCAGGAGTTCCAGGAGGAGCTCGGCGGCCGTGACGAGCTGCTGCGGCGGGCGGTGACCGCGGCCGCGCCGGTGTCCGAGGGCGGGCTGGTGTACGCCGGCTTCTCGCTCGGCGGCGCGGTGGCGCAGAACCTCGCACTGGCCGACGAGAAGGCCCGCGGGCTGCTGCTCCTGCACGGCACCTCGGACCTGCGGGAGGACGCGGCCACCGAGATCCCGGTGCAGCTGCACATCGCGGAGCCGGACCCGTTCGAGCCGGAGGACTGGCTGAACGCCTGGTACCTGCGGATGCGGCGGGCCGGGGCCGAGGTGGAGGTGCACCGCTACCGGGGCGCCGGGCACCTGTTCACCGACCCGGAGCTGCCGGACTACGACGAGGAGGCGGCCGAGCGGGCCTGGGCGGCGTCGCTGGACTTCCTCGCGGAGCTGGACGGCTGACGGCTGCGGCGGGGGTGTCGGTCGCGGCGGTCGGGGGCGGAGAACGGCCCCGCCCACCCGGCGGGAATCCGGGCGGGCGGAGGAAGCCGGCCTACATCGGCTGGGGCTTGATCATGGCGAAGGGGGCGCCCTGCGGGTCGGCGACCACGGTCATCCGGCCGGCCACCATGTCGAAGGGCGGGGCGAGGACGGTGCCCCCCGCCCTGACCAGGGCATCCACGGTGGAGTCGACGTCGTCGACCGAGAAGTAGCTCAGCCAGTGCGCCGGGGTGCCGGGCGGGTCGTTGGCGAGCAGGGTGGCGCCGCCCACCGCGCGGCCGCCGACCCGCAGCTCCCAGTACGAGTCCGCGCCGTCCATCGGCTCGATCTCGATGCCGAAGGCCTCGCCGTAGAAGGCGGTGGCGGCCGGGATGTCACTGGTGTGGAGCTCGTTCCAGGTCAGCGCGCCGGCCTCGTTGACAACCTGGACGCCGAAGAAGTCGCCCGGCTGCCAGACGCCGAACACCGCGCCCTGCGGGTCGGCGGCGATCAGCATCCGGCCCAGGGAACCGACGTCCACGACCGGGACGAGCAGGGTGCCGCCGGCGGCGACGATCGCGTCCTGGGTGGCCTGGGCGTCGGTGGAGGCCAGGTAACCGGTCCAGACGGTCGGCGGCTCCGGCATCCCTTCGGGGGCCGCCGTCGAGCCGATGCCGGCCACGGCCTTTCCGTTGAGCTCGCAGACGGCGTAGCCGCCGAACTCCTTGGCGCCGACCTGGCCCTGCCAGCCGAGGAGGTCGCGGTAGAAGTCCAGTGCGGCCTGCTGGTCCTTGGCCATCAGATCGACCCAGCACGGGGTGCCGGTCGCGTACGGGGTGGTGACCTCGGGCATGCTCGCCCTTTCTGGTGAGGGGTCTCTGCCGGTCACCATCTCCTCGCGCACGGTGGTCCGCCACTCGACACACCGCCGCGGCCGTCGGACCGGGCGGGGGCCGGGGCGGAGAGATCCCCGATGGCCGTACAGGTGCGCCCGTTCGGCGTACGGTCGACGCATGGACGCACAGGCGCGACTGCTCTCCGTCAACGTCGGCAGGCCCCGGCCGAACCCGTGGAAGAAGGACCTCGGGCTCACCGGCATCGACAAGCGCCCGGTGGACGGCCCGGTCGCGGTGGCCGCGCCGGGCCCCCGGGGGACGGGCGCGGTCGCCCTGGCCGGGGACCGGGTGTACGACCTGAAGCACCACGGCGGCGACGACCAGGCGGTGTACGCCTACGCCCGGGAGGACCTGGACGGCTGGCAGACCGAGCTGCGCCGGGAACTGGCCGACGGCTCCTTCGGCGAGAACCTGACCACCACCGGCCTGGACGTGAACGGCGCGCTGATCGGGGAACGCTGGCGGATCGGCCCGGACGTCGTCCTGGAGGTGTCCTGCGCGCGCATCCCCTGCGGCACCTTCCAGGGCTGGCTGGCGAGGGAGGGCTGGATCCGGCGCTTCACCGAGGCGGCCCTGCCGGGCGCCTATCTGCGGGTGGTCGCACCGGGCGAGCTGCACGCCGGGGACGCGGTGGAGGTGGTGCACCGCC
Organism: Kitasatospora sp. NPDC091257; assembly: GCF_044757675.1. Classification (NCBI taxonomy): domain Bacteria; kingdom Bacillati; phylum Actinomycetota; class Actinomycetes; order Kitasatosporales; family Streptomycetaceae; genus Kitasatospora; species Kitasatospora sp. NPDC091257. The sequence goes on along the minus strand of NZ_JBIVVI010000195.1, from coordinate 755 downwards.
CGGACCACGACGTCACGGTGGCCCGGTCGTTCCGCGCGGTGACGACCGAACCGGAGCTGCTGCCAAGCCTGTTGGCGGTGGAGGCGTTCCCGGAGGAGATCAAGGAGCTGGTGCGCCGCCGGGTCCGGGCGTAGGGCCTGTCTTCAGACTCGTGTCTGCGGGGCACCGCCGGTGTCGGCGGGTGCGGCTGGCGTGAGCGCACGTGGGCAGCTGGGCTGACACCTGGGGGATCGATGGAGAACGCGCCGGACCACGGCCGGACCGTACGGAACGGTTCGCTCGCGATGATCGGCCTGGGGGTCCTGCTGTTCGTCCTCAGCCTGGTCTATCTGATACCGCACGACATGGGGGTGACGTCGGCCCTGCGCAGTCGCGGCGTTCACGTCCCGGCGGTCGTCACCGAGTGCGTGGAGGTGAGCGGGCCGCAGGACAACCCGGCGGGCAACTCCGAGTGCCGGGTGCGGTTCACGACGTCCGAGGGGGCGTCCGTCGAGACCCGACTCGCCTACGTCACCGGCACCGTCAAGGCCCGTGACACCGTGACGGTGGTGTACGACCCCCGGCACACCGACACCGTCGCCCTCGCTTCGAGCATCGGCTTCTGGGACTCACTGGTCCGCAACGCGCTCGACGTGGTCGCGCTGGTCGCGTCGGTGGTCATGGTCCTGCTGGGCCTCGCGGTCCATCTCGCGTACCGATGGCTCACCCGGGCGCGCAGCCGGCCGGGGGCGACGTGACGGACCCTGCCCGGGGAG
>NZ_JBIVVI010000194.1:0-10017 GCF_044757675.1 Kitasatospora sp. NPDC091257 | reverse complement strand
CCCCACGCCCCACGCCCCACGCCCCACGCCCCACGCCCCACGCCCCACGCCCCACGCCTCACGCCTCACGCTACGCGCTACGCGCTTCGGCGACCGGCACCCCAACACCCGGGCAGTACGGCCCCGCCGGTTCGACGGACCGTGCGTTTCGCATGGATCCGCCCGTGGACGGCCCACAGGACGCCTCAACGAGGCCTCCCTTCGTTGACGAACCGAAATCCGGCCGATGCCCCCGGAACTACGCTCGCGATGTCATCGAGGGCGAACCACCGGGGGGTCGAGCCGCGTGTTGAAGCTGGCCTGGCGAACGGTGCGGGCCCGGAAGGCGGGCTTCGCCGGCGCCTTCACCGCGCTCGTCTGCGCCCTGGTCCTGACCGTCGCCTGCGGGGTCCTGATGGAGTCCGCCCTGCGCGCGGGCACCCCCACCGAGCGCTGGGCCGGGGCCCCGGTGATGGTCGGCGACGGCACCCGCATCCCGGACGCCGGCCCGCTGACCGCGGAACTCGCCCGGCTGCCCGGCGTCACGGCCGCCGTCCCGGAGGTCTCCTTCCCGGCGGCCGTGGTCACCGCCTCCGGGCAGGTCCTCACCGGACCGCAGGGCGGCCCCTCGCTCGGGCACTCCTGGACGAGCGCCGCCCTCACCCCGTTCCGGCTGACCGCCGGCCGCGCCCCGACCGGGCCGGACGAGGTGGTCCTCGACACCGCGACGGCCGCCCGCGCCGGGGTCACGGTCGGCGGCACCGTACGGCTGGCCACCACCGAGGCGCCGCGCGGCTACACCGTGGCCGGACTCGCCGCGCCACCACAGGAGTTGGCCCGTCAGAGCGCGCTCTTCCTCAGCCCCGGGCAGGCCGCCGAGCTCGCCGGGACGGCGGCCGGCGCGGACGCGATCGGGCTCACCGTGCGGGAGGGGGCCGACCTGCGGGCACCGGCCGAGCAGGCCCGGCGGGTACTCGCCGCGGCACGGGACCGCGCCGGCGTGCCGGACTGGTCCGGGCCCCGGGTGCACACCGGCGACGAGCGGGGCGAGCTGGAGTTCTCCGGCGCTCCCGGGCCCGGCGACGGCCTCTCCTCGCTGGCCGGGACGACGGGCGTGCTGTCGCTGTTCGTCGCGGCCTTCGTGGTCGCGGGGGCGCTCGCGCTCTCCGTCCAGCAGCGGCTGCGCGAGATGGCCCTGCTGCGGGCGGTCGGCGCCACCACCGGACAGGTGCGGCGGATGATCGCCCTGGAGACGCTGGTGCTGACCCTCGCGGCCGCGGTCGTCGGCCTCCCCGCCGGGACCGGCCTCGCCGCGCTGCTGCGGGGCGAACTGGTCGACCGCGGGGTGGTCGGCTCGGACGTGCCGCTGCACATCGGGCCGACCGCCCCGCTGATCGTCCTCGGCGGCGTCGTCGTCACCGCGCAACTGGCCGTCGCGGCCGCCGCGCGCCGGGCCTCCCGGGTCGAGCCCACCCGGGCGCTGCGCGACGCCTCGGCGCCACCGCCCGGCATCGGCCGGATCCGGACCGGGCTCGGGCTCGTGACGCTCGCCGGGTCCGGCACGGTGCTGGCCAACTCGACCGACGGCCACCGCGGGGCGGGGACGGCCGAGAGCATGGTGCTGGTGCTGCTGCTCGGGGTGGCCCTGCTCGGACCGCTGATCGGCCGGGTCGCGAGCGTGGCGATCGGCGGGCCGGTGGGCCGGCTCTTCCCGGCGGCCGGCTTCCTCGCCTCGGCCGCGCTGCGGGCCCAGCCGCGCCGCTTCGCCGCCGCCGTCACCCCGCTGGTGCTGGCGGTGGCCTTCACGGGCACGGTGCTGTTCGTCCCAGTGGTCAAGGCCCGGGCCACCGCGGCCGAGGACGGCCGACGGCTGCTGGCCGACCACGTGGTCCAGGCCGTCGGGATCGGCCTGCCGCCGGAATTCACCGCCGCGGTACGGCGGTTGCCGGGCGTCGCGGCGGCCGACGGCACGGTCTCCACGACCGTCCGAGCCTCCGTCGGGGACGTCGACCAGTACGGGCTGAACGCCCGGATCGTCGAGCCGCGGGGGCTCGCGGAGCTGGTCGACCCGGGGGTGACGGCCGGCTCGTTGGACGGGCTGCGCGACGCGGACATCGCGCTGGGGCAGCGGACGGCCGCCGCGCTCAAGGCCGGCGTCGGCAGCACCGTCCGGATCGCATGGCCGGACGGCACCGGCGGCACCGCGACAGTGGCCGCCGTGTACGACCGCGACGCGCGGTTCGCGGACGCCCTGCTGCCCGCCCCCTTCGCCGCCGCCCATGCCCCGGACCCGCTCACGCCGACCGTCCTGGTCCGTACCGCCCCCGGAACCGACCCCCGGCAGGTCGGCCGGGAACTCCACGACCTCACCGCGGCCTACCCGATGGCCCGGGTCGGCGACCGGGCCGAGTACGACGCGGCCCGCAGACAGCGGCAGGAGTCCGCCACCGCGGTCGGACGGCTGTTGCTCGGCATGATCGGCCTGTTCACCGCGATCGCCGTGGTCAACACCCTGGTGATGGCCACCGGCGAGCGGCGACGCGAGTTCGCGCTGCTGCGGCTGGTGGGCACCACGCGGCCGCAGGTGCTGCGGATGGCGGCCTGGGAGGGCGGGATCACGGTCGCGGTGGCTCTCGCCCTCGGTGCGGCGGTCACCGCCGCCGTCCTGGTCCCGGTCAGCCTGGCGCTCACCGGGACGGCCTGGCCCGCGCCGCCCGTGAGTTGGGTGGCCGCGGTGCTGGGCGGGGCGGCGCTGCTGGGGATGGGCACCGTCCTGCTGACCACCCGGCTGGCGCTGCGCCGGAAGCCGGTCGAGACGATGGGGATGCGCGAGTAGCGGCGCGGGCCCGGTCAGGCGGCGCGGGCGGCCTCCCGGGCGGGCGCGGCCTCGACGACGGCCGTGAGGTGGAACCAGCCCGCTCCGTCCCGCTCGGCGGTCAGCCGGCCGCCGACGGCCCGCAGCCGCTCGGTGAGGTTCCCGATGCCGTGGCCGCCGCCCTCCGACCCGGGCCCGCCGCCCTCCTCGCGCGGAGCGCCGCCCGGCTCGCCTGCCGGAGCACCGCCCGGCTCACCCGGAGCGCCGCCCGGTTCGCGCGGCACGCCGTCGTTGGAGACCACCAGGCGCACCGTGCCGAGCCCGTCCCGGCCGGCCCGGATCCCGCAGCGCCGGGCCGCGCTGTGCCGCAGCAGGTTGGTGACCGCCTCGCGCAGCACGGTGGCCAGCACCGCGTCGAGTTCGGGCCGCAGCCCCTCGCAGTCCAGTTCGGCCTCGACCCCGATCCCGGCCGCCCGCAGCACCGAGACCGCCGAACGCGCCTCCCGCGCCAGGGACATCCCGAGGTCGCCGCTGGGGAGCCGGCGGGTGTCCGCCATCGCCTGCCGCACCAGTGCCAGCACCTCGGAGATCTCCGCGCGGGCGCGTTCCGGCTCGTCCGCGGCCAGCCGTTCGGCGAGCTGGCACTTCAGCGCCGCCACCGAGAGGCTGGAGCCGAGCAGGTCGTGCAGGTCGCGCGCGAAACGCAGCCGTTCCCGGTCCACCGCGAGTTCGGCCAGCTCGGTCCGGGCCGCCCTCAACTCGGCTGTCAGGTCGGCGAGTCGGGCCACCCCGTAGACCACGATGCCGCCCACGGCGGTGGACACCGACGCATTGACGCACTGGCCGGGGTTCCCGCCCAGTGCCGCGCAGAGCGGGTACTGGGCGGCCACCAGTGCGACGAACAGCATCCAGGAACGCGGCAACGCGACGGTCAGCAGCACCGAACCGGCGAACGACCCGGGGATGCCGACCCACGCCCCGTCGAAGAACAGGAACGGCAGGTAGGTGAGCACCCCGTGGACGACCAGGCTCCACGGCCACCAGCGCCGCGCCAGACGCCACGGACCGGCGTGCCCGATCTGCAGGCCGAGCAGGACCAGCAGCAGCGCGACGGCGGGCAGTTGGTAGGCCAGGCCGTCGTGGTTGCGGACCGTGGCCACCACCGAGGCGGCGCAGAAGCCGACGGCGACCATGACCACGATGCCCCGGGTGAGCCGCGCGAGCGGGTCACCGGAGCCGCCGGAGCCACCGAAGCGCCCGAAGCCGCCGGGGTGCTTCGGACGGCAGCGATCGGCGTCGGTTCGGTCCGCGCTGTGGCCCAAGGGGAACTCCCGGTAGACGGCTCGACACACCGCGCGCCCAGCGGGAGCCCGCCGCGCACCCGGCGCCCCCGTACGCCCGCACCACGAGCATAGTTTCCCGCCGGAGCACCACCGTTGACGCTCCACCACGGTTCGCCGGCTCAGGCCGGGGTGCGGCCGATCGTCCCCTCAAGGCTGTTCAGCAGGCCGCTGAGGGCCTCGGCGAGCCGGTCCTGCTCGGCGGGGGTGAGTCCGGCCAGCAGGGCGCGGTCGTAGGCGACGAGCTCCTGGATCAGACCGTCCACCAGCGTCCGGCCCTCCTCGGTGAGCGCGAGGTGGGCGACCCGGCGGTCCCGGTCGTCGGTGCGGCGGCTGACCAGGCCGCGCTCCTCCAGCAGCCGCAGGCGCTTGGTGACGGCGGCCCCGGAGGCGAAGCTCTCCCGGGCCAGCTGGGTGGGGGTCAGCTCGCGGTCGAGGCGGAGCAGGGCGCCGAGGATGTCGAACTCGGCGCGGGTGAGGCCGGCCCGGGTGAGCGGGTCGGGGGTCTGCTGGAGCAGCGCGGCGCAGCGGTTGATCCGGCCGAGGACGGCGATCGGACCGGTGTCCAGCCCCGGGTAGGCCCGCTCCCACTGGCGCAGCACACCTGCGACGACGTCCTCCACGTGTGCTGCTCCCGTTCTGCGGCCTGCCGTTCGGCTTCGATCCTAGGGCGTGCCCGTCGCGGCCCCGGCCGTGCCCGTCGCGGCCCGGGCCGTGTCCGGCAGGGCCGGGCCGGGATCGGACAGGCCGTCGCGGCCGCGGTGTTCCAGCAGCGCGGCCAGCAGGTGGTGGGCCTGCTGCTCGGTGGCGGTGGCGCGCTGGTGCGGGAGGGCGGGTCGGCGCCACTCGCCGGCGGCGGTGTCGGTGGCCTCGCGCAGCTCCAGCAGGGCCGCGGCGAGGCCGGTACGGGCGGCGAGGGCGTCCGGGGTGCTCCCGGCCGCGACGGCCCGGACGCCCGGGACGGACGAGGCGGGCGCGACGGGCGGGGCGGGCGAGGCGGCGCGGACGGCGGCCGACGCGCGGTGGCCGGCCGCCTCCGCTCCGGCGAGCGCGCGGGTCAGCCGGGCGGCGGTGCGGCGGTTGGTGACCAGCAGGCAGGCCGCGAGGCCGGCGAGCGCCCCGACGCAGGTGTCCAGCCAGCGGTCGGCGATCAGCGCCCCGGCCGGCTGCGGGCCCGCGAACTCCGTCATCAGCAGCGCCATCGGGGTCACGAAGACCGTCGCCAGCCAGTAGCTGCGGGCGATCGTCGCCTCCGCCCCGAACTGGCAGACCAGCCCGAGTCCGATCAGCGCCACCGGGCCGGTGTGCGCGACGGGCAGCGCGGCGGTGAACAGCAGCAGGCCGAGCAGGTTGCCCAGCACCCGCTGCAGCGCGCGCTGCCAGGACAGCGTGCTGTTGGCCTGGAACACCGAGGCCGCGGTGACCACCGCCCAGTACGGCCGGCCGACGCCGAGCGCCAGCGAGATCCACCCGGCACCGGCGCAGCCGACGGCGACCCGCAGCGCGATCGGCAGCAGCGCCGAGCCGGGCCGCAGCGCCCGCCGGAGCGGCGGTCGGGGGCCGGGACGGCGGACGGAAGGCTCGGCCGCCTCCGCCTCGGTGAGGTCGAGCGTCGGCAGCGGGCGGCCGCGCCGCAGGTCGCGGGCCAGGTCGAGGTACCGCGCGGCGTCGGCGGGCCGGGCCGGTCCGGCCAGTGCGGCCTCCGCGCGCACCAGCAGCCGCTCGGGCGCGTCGCCGAGGGCGCGCCGCCGGGACGGGGTGGAGAGCGCGAGGCTCTGCCAGGCCGCCTCGACCGCGCCGACCAGGGCGGTTCGGGCGGCGGCGTCCGGCTCCGGCCGGCCGGGCCCGGGCCGCAGCAGCCGGGCGGCGGCCTCCAGGGCGCGGGCGGTGGCGATCCGCTCGGGCCCGTACGGGCGCACCAGGGCCGGGGCCATGCAGACCAGCCAGGCCAGCGCGGCGCCGAGCGCGGTGAGCGCCAGGTGCGGCGGGACCTCGGCGAGCCGTTGCGGGAGGAAGGCGCAGCTGGCGGAGGTGAAAGTGATGATCAGACTGCCGGGCGGGCCGATCCGGGCGGCGTCGCAGAGCAGCTTGTGCAGGGCGGCGAGCACCGCCGCCACCGCGACCAGGACGGCGGCGTCGCGGGTCAGTGCGGCGGCGGTGAGGGCGGCGCCGGTGCTGAGCACGGTGCCGAGCAGCACGCCGGCCAGCGTCCGGGCCCGGGCCCGGTAGGGCAGGCCGTGCCCGTACAGCGCGCCCAGGCCGCCGGCCGAGGTGTAGAGGGCGAGGTCGAGTCGGCCGAGGCCGAGCAGGGTGAGGTTGAGCGCGCCGAGGGTGACCACGGCGCTGAGCGCGGGCTTGTGCCAGCCGTCCCCGGCCGGACCGACCCGAAGTGCCTGGCGGAACTGGGCGGTTGTGACCATACAAAAAGGTTAGCAGGTAATTTACCCGTGAAACATATAGCCGCTCGGACACCCCGCCACAGGGCTCCGGAAGCTCCGGAAGAAAATTTCGGCCGGAGCGATGAGTTCTGCGGCGAACCCCGGTCTACCTCCACGACCGACTCGTACGACAGCAAGGAACACCCATGAGCACCGTGGTCTCCACCGACGGCACCGTCCTCGCCTTCTCCGTCACCGGCTCCGGCCCCGCCGTCGTCCTGGTCGACGGCGCACTGTGCCACCGCGGCATGGGGCCGAGCGCCTCGATCGCCGAACAGCTGGCGGCGCGGCACACCGTGTGGACCTACGACCGGCGCGGTCGCGGCGACAGCGGGGACACCCCGCCCTTCGCGGTGGAGCGCGAGATCGAGGACCTGGCCGCCGTCATCGCGGCGGCGGGCGGCTCGGCCCACGTCCTCGCCCACTCCTCCGGCGCCGCACTCGCGCTGCGGGCCGCCGCCGCGGGCACCGGCATCACCCGACTCGCCGTCTACGAGCCGCCGTTCAGCACCGGGGAGGCGCAGAGCGAGCGCTTCCGCCAGTACGTCGCCGAGCTGACGGCGGCGCTCGCCGAGGGGCGCCGCGGGGACGCGGTCGCGGCCCTCATGGTCTACGCCGGGACGCCGGCGGAGATGGTGGACGGGATGCGCGGCGCGCCGGTGTGGCCGCTGTTCGAGGCGGTCGCACCGACCCTGGCGTACGACGCGGCGGCGCTCGGCGACCGGACCGGCGCGGTCGTCCCGGTCGACCTGCTGGCCACGATCGCCGTGCCGACCCTGGTCCTGGACGGCGGCGCCAGCCCGGAGACGCTGCGGGCCCCGGCCCGCGCGGTGGCGGCGGCCGTGCCGGACGCCGAGTACCGGACGCTGGACGGCCAGACCCACGAGGTGTCCGCCGAGGTGCTGGCGCCGGAACTGCTGAAGTTCTACGCCTGACGCGCGGCCCGGGGGCACCGTCCAGTCTTCCGGCGATCACCGGAGTCGCGTCACCGGCGCACGACCAACGACGGACAATCACCGACGGACGACCAACGACGGACGACCAACGACGGACGACCAACGACGGACGAGGAAGCATGGACGAGGACTTCAAGGACATCCCCACCACCACCCTGGCCGACGTCCTGGGCCGCGCCCAGGTCATGGACGCCGGCCTGCGACCGCTGTGGACGGGCATGCCCCGGGTGGCCGGACCGGCCTTCACCGTGCGGTGCCCGCCCGGCGACAACCTGATGCTGCACGCGGCGATCCACCGGGCCGGGCCCGGCTCGGTGATCGTGGTGGAGTCCGGCGACCTGGACCACGCGCTGGCCGGCGGCAACGTCTGCGCGGTGGCGCAGCGCCGGGGCGTGGCGGCCTTCGTGGCCGACGGCCTGATCCGGGACCTCGCCGAGGTGCGGGAGCTGGCCTTCCCGGTCTTCGCCCGCGGGGTGATCCCGATCCCCGGGGCGAAGGAGCGGCTGGGCACCCACGGCGCCCCGGTGACCTGCGGCGGGGTGTCGGTGGCGGCCGGCGACACCGTGGTGGCCGACGAGGAGGGTGTCGTGGTGGTGCCCGCCGCCGAGCGGGCGCGGGTCCTGGAGGCGGCCCGGGCGAGGCTGGCCAAGGAGGCGGCCGAGACCCTGGACGACTGGGAGGCCGCGCACCGCGCCCGGATCGACCGGGCCCTCGCCGAGCTGGGCTTCACCGGCTGATCACCCGGCTCCGGTACGGTCCGCCCCCCGGTCCGCCCGGCGCTCGTCGCCGGGCGGACCGGCGGCGGGACACGCCCGCACGGCGGGGCCCGCTTCCCTGTTCGAATCGGATGGACAAAGGTTCGACCGGCGGCCTCCCCCGGGCTCCCGTCACCGGGTCCGGCCGGTGATCCACCGGTACGAATGGCCCCGCACGGCGCACCTCGGCACACCCCCTCCTCATATGATCGGAGCGACATGCGCCATGCTTGGTGATGCAGAACACTGAACGGAACTTGCGCCGGACGGCCCACCCGCCGTACGGCCGAGAAGGAGGAAGCACGTGGACGACGTTCTGCGGCGCGCCGCACTCTTCGCGGCACTCGACGACGAACAGGCCGGCGAGCTGCGCGCTTCCATGACCGAGGTCACCCTCGCCCGTGGGGAGTCGCTGTTCCACGAGGGCGACCCGGGCGACCGGCTGTACGTCGTGGCGGAGGGCAAGGTCAAGCTGCACCGCGCCTCGCCGGACGGCCGCGAGAACATGCTGGCCGTGCTCGGCCCCAGCGAGATGATCGGCGAGCTGTCGCTGTTCGACCCGGGCCCGCGCACCGCGACCGCCAGCGCGCTGACCGAGGTCAAGCTGCTGGGCCTCGGCCACGGCGACCTCCAGCCCTGGCTGCACGCCCGCCCCGAGGTCTCCATCGCGCTGCTGCGGGCCATCGCCCGCCGCCTGCGCCGCACCAACGACGTGATGTCCGACCTGGTCTTCTCCGACGTGCCCGGCCGCGTCGCCAAGGCCCTGCTGGACCTCTCCCGCCGGTTCGGCGTGCAGTCCGAGGAGGGCATCCACGTCGCCCACGACCTCACCCAGGAGGAGCTGGCCCAGCTGGTCGGCGCCTCCCGCGAGACGGTCAACAAGGCGCTCGCCGACTTCGCCGGCCGCGGCTGGCTGAAGCTGGAGGCCCGCGCGGTGGTGCTGCTGGACGTCGAGCGGCTGTCGCGCCGCTCGCGCTGACGCCGGCGAAACGCCGCTGACGCCCGCGAACGCGGAGGGGCCCGTCCGGATCGGACGGGCCCTCGGGCTTTCGAGCGGTAGCGGTGGGATTCGAACCCACGGTGGAGTTGCCCCCACACACGCTTTCGAGGCGTGCTCCTTTGGCCGCTCGGACACGCTACCGAGAGGAACTCTACCGGAGGGGTGGCGCAGTCACGAAATCCGTATCGCCACGGCGGTCGGCGGGCTCTCGGCGGCGGGCTCTCAGCGGTGGGTGTCGAAGAAGGCGCGCAGCTGTTCGCCGCACTCGTCGGCGAGGACGCCCCGGATCACCTCGGGGCGGTGGTTGAGCCGGCGGTCGCGCATCACGTCGAAGAGCGAGCCGGCCGCGCCGGCCTTCTCGTCGAGGGCGCCGTAGACCACCCGGTCGATCCGGGACAGCACGATGGCGCCCGCGCACATGGTGCACGGCTCCAGGGTGACGACCAGTGTGCAGCCGCTCAGCCGCCATTCCCCGGTCTTCTCGGCCGCCTGCCGGATCGCGACCACCTCGGCGTGCGCGGTCGGGTCGCCGACCGCCTCGCGCTCGTTGTGGCCGCGTCCGATCACCTCGCCGTCCGGGTCCAGGACGAGCGCCCCGACCGGCACGTCCCCGGTGGCCGGCGCCAGCGCGGCCTCGGCCATGGCCAGGCGCATCGGCGCCGCCCAGCGGTCGCGGACCGGCTGGAGGTCCTCCAGCGGGCTGGCGCCGGCGTGCACGTCCAGCATCGCGAGCT
>NZ_JBIVVI010000193.1:0-10022 GCF_044757675.1 Kitasatospora sp. NPDC091257 | reverse complement strand
GGCACCGGCTGCGCCCTGCACAGCCACTCCGGGATCGGGGTCTTCCTGTCCGCGGTGACCACCCGGGAGCTGGCCCGTGCCCGGTTCGGCGTCAAGTGACCCGTCAACGAGCCGAGGAGCTCCTGCCATGACCGAGACCGAGCACGCCGTCGCGCTGCCCGGGGAGCGCGCCTTCGCCGCCGCGACCGCCGTGTTCAACCTGGCCGCGCCGGTCCGGCCCGCGGCGGCGGTGACGGTCCGCACCGTCGGACAGGTCCGGACCGCGCTGCGCCACGCCCAGCGCGCGGGCCGGTGGGTCCGGGTGCACACCACCGGGCACGCCGCCGGCTCGGCCCGCCCGATGGACGAATCCCTGCTCCTCCGCACCGAGCCCGCGGGCCCGGTCGTGATCGACCCGGTGGCCCGCACCGCCCGCGTCCCGGCGGGAACGCGCTGGGGCGCGGTGGTCGAGGCCGCCGCCGGGTACGGGCTGGCCGCGCCGCACGGCACCTCGCCCACGGTCGGCGTGGTCGGCTACCTGCTGCGCGGCGGGATCAGCTTCTACGGCCGCCGGGCCGGGCTCGCCGTGAACAGCGTCCGGGCGATCGAACTCGTCACCCCGGACGGCGAGTTCCGCCGCGTCTCGGCGACCGCCGACCCCGAGCTGTTCTGGGCCCTGCGCGGGGGCGGCGGCGGACTCGGCGTCGTCACCGCGATCGAGATCGCGCTCTTCCCGGCGGCCCGGGTGGTCACCGGCGCCGCCTTCTGGCCCGCCGCGCACGGCCCCGAGCTGCTGTCCCGCTGGCTGAGCTGGACCCGGGACGCGCCCGAGGACGTCACCACCGTGTTCCGGGTGATGAACCTGCCGGCCGTGCCGGAGATCCCGCCGGCCCTGACCGGCGGTCCGGTGGTGTGCCTGGCCGGTGTGGTGCTCAGTCCGACCGAGGACGGCCTGGCGACCGCCGAACGCCAGGCCGCCGACCTGCTCGGCCGGTTCCGGGCCGTCGCCGAGCCGGTGCTCGACACCTGGGAGACCACCACCCCGCCGGCCGTGGTCCGCACCCACATGGACCCGACCGATCCGGTGCCGGTGGTGGGGGACCACCTGCTGCTCTCCGAACTCGGCGCGGACGGCGCGGAGGCGTTCCTCCGGGTGCTCGGCGAGGGCTCGGGATCTCCACTGGTCAACGCCGAACTCCGGCAGCTCGGCGGCGCGCTCGCGGTGCCGGATCCGGACGGCGGGGCACTGAGCCACCTCGACGCCGCCTTCGCCTTCACCGCCGGCGGCCTGGCGCTCGACCCGGCCGCGACGGCGGCGGCCCGGGCGCACTGCGCCGAGGTCCGCTCCGCCCTGACGCCCTGGGACACCGGCCGGACCGCGCCGACCCTGGTCGAGCGCCTGGAGCAGCCGCAGCGGCACCTGTCCGCGGCCGACGTCGAACGGGTGGACCGGGTGCGCCGCCGGGTGGACCCCGCCGGGTGGCTGCGCCACGACGTGCCGCCGGGGGCCTCCGCCCGCTACTGACCGCCGCCGAGCGCGCGCCGCCCGGCGGCCCCGTGCGCGCCCGCCCGAGCGCCCGCCGTCGAACCACCTGCTGTCGAAGCGCCCTCCGTCGTCCGTTCGGAGGGCGCTTCGGCGTGTTCCCGGCCGGCCGGCGCCCGCTGCCCGCCACTCGCCGTCCGCCGTCCGCCGTCCGCCGTCCGCCGTCCGCCGTCCGCCGTCCGCCGTCCGCCGTCCGCCGGCCCGCGACGCGCGGGCGACCGCGGCCGGGTATCCGGGCCGATCGCCGATCGCGGGCGGCGGATCACCCATTTCCGATCACGCCGCCGGAGATTCTTTCGGCGGGAAAACAATTGGCAAAAGCCGTTCCCGGCCGGTGAGCAATGTGAGAGATGCCTTTGCGGGCGTCCGGCGTTCATGCTCGTGCAGTAGACCTGCGAGTGAAGTGGGATTCACCGTCGCATTTCGGGACCGCGGAACCAGGACCCCGGGCCTTTTCGGCCCGCCGGAGTCGGCCGCGGGAGTGCACTCGATGCGAAAGCAGGGTCGTACGCGATCTGCCGAGAGGGGAATTTCGGTGACAAACCGTGAACGATTCCGCAGACTGGTACCGGGCCTGGTGGTGATCATGGTGGCCGCCTCGCTGTTCTTCGCGGCGCGGAGCTCGGTCGCGGTGGCCGGGGCGGAAGGGGTCGCGAAGCAGTACGGCTTCAAGGAAATGCCCATCGCGATGCCGCCCGGCTACGACCAGCAGCCGATGAAGACGGTCCGGAAGGTGAACCCGGCCTACCAGAAGATCCGTTCGTGGATCTCCTCGGTCGGGGCCAGCATCGCGATCAACGACCTCACCGGGCACGGTGTGGCCAACAGCATGTGCATCGTCGACACCAGGACCGACAGCGTCGTCGTGACGTACACGCCGACCGCCCGGCAGGCCGACCGGTTCACGCCCTTCGTACTGGACGGCAAGCCGCTGCCGATGGACGACACCATGGCGCCCACCGGCTGCACACCCGGCGACTTCAACAGCGACGGCCGGATGGACCTCCTGGTGACGTACTGGGGCCGCACGCCCATCCTGTTCATGGCCAAGTCGGACGCGACGACCCCCGCCGCGAGCTCCTACGTGCCGCGCGAGCTGGTGGCCTCGGAGTCGCTGGACGGGAAGTACCACGGCCCGCGCTGGAACACCGACGCGGACTACGTCGGCGACCTCGACGGCAGCGGACACCCGTCGATCGTGATCGGCAACTACTTCCCCGACTCCGACGTCCTCGACCCCAACGGTCTGAAGAACGTCGTGATGAACGACTCGCTGTCCAGTGCCAAGAACGCCGGCGGCGACCACGTCCTGCGCTGGCAGCAGAGCACCTCGGGGCCCGAGCCCACGGCGTCGTACGTGGAGGAGAAGGGCGCCATCCCCTTCGACGCGTCGACCGGATGGACCCTGGCGATCTCGGGCGCCGACCTGACCGGTGACGGACTGCCCGAGCTGTACGTCGCCAACGACTTCGGTCACGGGCACCTGCTGTACAACCGGTCGACGCCCGGGCACATCGAGCTCACCGAGGCCAAGGGCCAGCGCACCCCGACCACGCCCAAGTCCTTCGTGCTCGGCAACGGTTCCTTCAAGGGCATGGGCGTCGACTTCGGCGACCTCGGCCACGACGGCAAGTTCGACATGATGGTCAGCAACATCACCGTCGCCTGGGGCCTGGAGGAGAGCAACTTCGTCTGGATCAACAAGGCCAAGGACGAAGCCGACATGCGGAACAAGCTCGACGCCGGCATCGCGCCGTTCACCCAGGAGGCCCAGGAGCACGGCATGGCCTGGACCGGCTGGGGCTGGGACGCCAAGATGGGCGACTTCCTCAACAGCGGCGACCTCAACGTCCTCCAGGCCACCGGCTTCGTGAAGGGCAAGATCAACCGCTGGCCGTGGCTGCAGGAGATGGCCATGACCAACGACGACCTGCTGTCCAACCCCGCGATGTGGCCCAACGTCCAGCCCGGTGACGACATCGCCGGGGACGAGGCGATCGCCTTCTACGCCAAGACCCCCGACGGCCCGTACGTCAACATCAGCGAGCAACTGGGCATCGCCGTGCCCACCCCGACCCGCGGCCTCGCCACCGGCGACACCACCGGGACCGGCCGGCTGGACTTCGCGGTGGCCCGCCAGTGGGGCCCGCCCGCCTTCTACGCCAACACCTCGCCCAACCTGGGCAACCAGCTGAACCTGCGGCTCTACCGGCCGACCGCCGAGGGCGGGGCGGGCGACGGCCTGGTGAACTCCGGGTCGCCGGCGTACGGCGCCACCGTGTGCGTGATGACCCCGGACGGCACCCAGATCTCCCAGCTCGACGGCGGCGGCGGCCACGGCGGCTTCCGCAGCTTCGACACGCGCTTCGGCCTCGGCTCCCACCAGGGTCCGGTCACCGTCGAGCTGCGGTGGCGGGATGCGAACGGCGGGATGAACAAGAAGACCGAGCAGCTCACCGCCGGTACGCACACCCTGATGCTGACCAGCGACGCCCAGGAGGTCCCGAACCGATGAGCGCCACCGCGCAGTCCCGCCCCGGCGGCGCCCCGGCCGCCGCGCCCCCCGCGCCCGCCGCCCCCGCGAAGCCCAAGGATCCGCGCTACCTCGCCCTGCGTAACTTCGCGATCTCCATCAGCGTGTTCAACGCCTTCGGCTACACCCTGCTCGGCTTCGAACAGCCCTGGCTGTGGCCGTTCATCGCGGTGTTCACCGCCTACACGTGCGAGATCTGCTTCGAGCTGATCAGCGGCTGGGCCCAGCGGCGCCCGCCGCGCTTCCTGGGCAACGGGGTGCGCGGGGTCTACGAGTTCCTGCTGCCCGCCCACATCACGGCGCT
The DNA here is from genome assembly GCF_044757675.1 of Kitasatospora sp. NPDC091257. NCBI lineage: Bacteria > Bacillati > Actinomycetota > Actinomycetes > Kitasatosporales > Streptomycetaceae > Kitasatospora > Kitasatospora sp. NPDC091257. Next base: position 5,663 of record NZ_JBIVVI010000193.1, on the reverse strand, counting down.
CGCGGTCAACATGCTGACCTACGGGAACAACCAGCTGCTGCCGATGTTCTTCGGGGTGGTCATCGGCGTCGGCGGCAAGCACGCCCTGCAGGCGCCGATCGCCGGCCGGATGCGGCACTACATGAACCCGTCCAACTTCGGGATCACGATGTCACTGGTGTGCTTCGGGTCCTGGTTCAGCATCTCGCCGCCGTACCAGTTCACGGAGAACGCGAACACCTTCTTCCGGGTGATGATCCCGCTGATCATCGCCACCGCGGGAACGGTGATCAACGCGCTGCTCACCAAGCGGACGCCGCTGATCGTCGGCTGGCTCGGGGCGTTCGCCATCCAGGCGTTCGTCCGGCACTGGATCTGGGACGTCTCGCTGTACTCCGCGCTCGGCGCGATGACCGGCGTCGCCTTCGTGCTGTTCACCAACTACATGATCAGCGACCCGGGAACGACGCCGATGAAGGCCAAGGCCCAGTTCATGTTCGGCTCCTCGGTCGCCATGGTCTACGCGGTCCTGATGGTGTTCAACGTGGTCTACACGCTCTTCTACGCCACCACCATCGTCTGCGCCCTGCGCGGGATCGGATGGTGGGTCGCGCACCTGATCAAGCGGTCCCGGCAGGCGGACTCCGCCGGGGCGGGCGCCCCGGACGGGACGGCCGCGCAGCCGCAGCAGGTCGGGGCGGTCGCGGCCTGAGGCACCCGCGTGCGACACCGCGCACGACACCGCAACGGCGCTGTGGCGCTGCCCGCTCGGGGCAGCGCCACAGCGCCGTTTCCCGGCCCGCCGAGGACCGGTCGGGCCCGGGGCCTACCGCCCGGCGGCCGCGTCCTCGACGGGCTGCGCCGGCGGCCGGAACGGGCCCCAGGTGAAGGCGGGCAGCCAGGCCTCGGGCGCGGCGCTCCAGTCCAGTCCGGCGATCTGCCCCGGCGAGCGCCGGCCGGTGAGCGAGCGGAGGAGGTCGTGCCGGTGCCCGCGGACGACGGCGGCCGGCTCGCCGTCACCGGCCCGCCACTCGGCGCCCGGCGTCTCGATGCGCAGCGCCGGAAGCCCCAGCGTGCGCACCGCGTTGGAGAAGCCCCGGACGACCAGGTCCAGCGACGAGGGGTAGGACGGGTGGTCCGGGAGCACCGGTTCCCCCAGCGCGACCCGGAGGTCGATCTCATGGGTGAACGCGTCCATCATCAGCATGGTGTGCCGCAGTTGCGGGGACTCGGTGAGCACCCGTTCCACCCCGCCGTCCAGCCGTGACCACTCGGCGAGCAGACCGGCGAGGCCGTCGCCGGAGTCGGCGTGCGGCACCTCCCACAGGTTGCCCGGCGCGTCGGCGGCCACCGTGCGGCAGACCTCCAGCAGATGGCCGACCAGGTCCAGGACCGTCCACCCGGGACAGGCCGGCACGGGAACGTCGGCCACCGCGGGCCGGCCGCCCAGCAGCCCGGTGATGTTCTCCCGGGAGCCGCGGTAGGCGAGATGGTCCGGTGAGCGGTCCCAGAGCGACCCGGTCGTGGCCTCGGCGTTCCGCTGATACGTGCTCATACGGGCTCTCCTTCGGTTGGACGACGTTGCGGGGACGGACCGACGGTGCCGGAACCCCGGTCTCGCGCGGGCCGGTTCCATTGTGGCGCCCGGGTTCCGGGCGACGGCCGGCGGGACGGCGGGCGGAGCACGCCCGAAGACGCCCGGCGGCCGGGCGGGTTCAGAAACGCAACCGTGGAGATGCGGGCCGTGACGCCGCCTCAGGACCATGGGGAGGACCGTCAATTGCGGGACGTGAGCCTGGGAGGGATCGTGCCGACGACCTTCGGATCGCTGCGCCGACTGGTACTGACACCGTCACTGGCCTCGGTGACCTTCGCCGGACGCGGCTTCCCGGTGACACCGACGGAGAGCACCGAACGGCTGGAGGCGGTGCCCCAGGCGGTGGTCTGCGGCTTCGAGTGGGGGATCGACGCCCGGAGCCAGTGGGAGGTCGAGCGCCGACTCGGCCTGGTCGAACCCGAACAGCGCGGATTCGCGTACGAGGGCGCCACCATGGCCTTCACCGTCCTGGACGCGACGGGCCGGGGCCACCGCACCCGTGACCTGCTGGCCGGGTCCGGGCAGCCGCACATCTTCCTGGCGTACATCGGCATCGGCTTCGCCATGGCGCGGCTGCCGAGGTCGCTGTGGCCCAAGGTGCTGCCGGACCTCACCGGGACGCCCTACCACCCGACGATGAGCTGGCTGGCCGTCGACGGCTACGGCTTCGACCTCGCCTACTTCCACACCCGGCGCTGGGTGGACGGGCAGCGCAGGCCCAAGCCGTACCCGTGGCAGGGCGCGCCCGAGTACTTCCAGCGGGCCGTCGACCAGGGCGTCGGACGGGCGCTGTGGTTCATCCACGGCGGATCGCCGGCGAACGTGGCGGCCGCGGTGCGCAGGTTCGGCGCGGACCGGCAGGGCGACCTGTGGAGCGGCGTGGGACTGGCCTCGACCTTCGCGGGGGGCGGCACGGCCGAGGGCCTGGCCGGGCTGCGCGACGCGGCGGGCCCGTACCGGGCGGAGCTCGCCCAGGGGTCGGTGTTCGCCTCCAAGGCCCGTGCGTACGCGGGTTTCGTGCCCGCGCACTCCGAGGTCGCCTCGACGGGCCTGACCGGCCTGTCGGTGGAGGCGGCGGCGAAGGTGGCCGACGCCTGCGCGGTGGACGACCGCACCCCGGGCGCCGCCGGCGGGCCGCCCCCGTACGAGCTCTGGCGGGCGAACGTGCGCGAGCACTTCCGCGAGGCCGGCCCCTCGCCCCGGCCCGCGCCGGGGCCGGCGGCCTGAGTGTTTTCCGGACGAGCCCCGGGCCGGACCGGTGCGAAGTCATCCGCGGGGCGGACCGGCCGCCCCGCGGGAAACCCGAGAGGAGTATGGCGTGTCCAGTGCATGGCGGACGCTCCGACGTCGAGTTCTCACTCCGAGCACCTCTGAAACGCTATTGGAAACGCGTGGTTTCCACCGGAAGTCGCCGGCCGCCCAGGACCTCCTGGAGACGGTCGGCGCGCGGTTCCTGGAGGGCTACGCCCACGCCGTGGAGGCCCGGAACCCGGCGGAGGCGGAATACCCGCTGGAGGAAATCCCGGACCGGTTCCGCGGCTTCGCCTACGAGGGCGCCGGAATGGGCTTCGCCATGCTCGACGGGCTGCGGCTGTCCGGCCGCAACTCGGTGGCCCGCTGCCTCACCGGCCGGGGCGCCGACCACGTCTACATGGTCTACGTCGGCATCGGCTGGGCGATGGCCCGGCTTCCGAGGTTCTGCTGGCCCGACATCGACAAGCTCGACCCGCTGCTGCGCTGGCTGGTGCTCGACGGATACGGCTTCCACCAGGCGTACTTCCGCACCGACCGGTACGTCCACCAGCAGTACCGGGACCCGGCCTTCCCCTGGCCGGCGCACGACTCCCCGTCGTACGCCGGCCGCGCGATGGACCAGGGCATCGGCCGGGCCCTGTGGTTCGTCGGCGGCACCGACGCCGAGCTGGTCGCGACCATGATCGAGAAGTTCCCGGAGTCCCGGCGGTCCGACCTCTACGGCGGCGCCGGACTGGCCGCCACCTACGCCGGCGGCGTGGACGAGGCGGAGCTGTGCGCGTTCCGCGACCGGGCCGGCATCCACGGGCCGATGGTCGCCCAGGGCAGCGCGTTCGCGGCCGAGGCCCGGATCCGGGCCGGACTGCTGGTGCCGCACACGGAGCTGGCCACGCGGGTCTTCTGCGGCATGACGCCCGATCAGGCCGCCGCGGTCAGCCAGGAGGCGCGGCCGAGCGGGCCGGTGCCCGGCGCGCTGCCCGCGTACGAGGTGTGGCGCCAGGCCATCGCCGACCGCTTCGCCGACGTCGGGGGGTGCTGACCGTGGCCGCCACCCGTCGGGTGCCGCCCGGCCCGCCGCGCCGGGCCGCCCCCGTCCTGCTGCGCAGGCTGGTGGGGGACCGGCTCGAAATGATGCGCTCCGCCGCGGCGGAGTACGGCGACGCGGTCCGGATCTCCATGGGCCCCAAGACGCTCTACTTCTTCAACCACCCCGACCACGCCAAGCACGTGCTCGCGGACAACGCGGCCAACTACCACAAGGGGATCGGCCTGGCCCAGGCCCGGCGGGCCCTCGGCAACGGCCTGCTGACCAGTGAGGGGGAACTCTGGCGCAAGCAGCGCCGGCAGATCCAGCCCGCCTTCCAGCACAAGCGGATCGTCCAACAGGCCGGTGCCGTCGCGGAGGAGGCGGCCAAGCTGGTCGGCCGGCTGCGGGCGCACGAGGGCGGCGCACCGGTCGACGTGACCAAGGAGGTCACGGCCCTCACCCTCGGGGTGCTCGGCCGCACCCTGCTCGACGTCGACCTCAGCGCCTTCGAGGCGGTCGGCCACGACTTCGAGGCCGTGCAGGACCAGGCGATGTTCGACATGGTCACCATGGGCATGGTGCCCGGCTGGGTGCCGCTGTCCAAGCAGCTCCGCTTCCGGCAGGCCCGGCAGGACCTGCAACGGGTGGTCGACCGGCTGGTGGCCGAGCGGGTCTCCCGCGACGCCGGGGAGATCGTGGGGGAGGACGCGCTGTCCCGCCTGATCGTCGCCACCCGGCAGGAGCCCGACCACAAGGTCGCCCGCCAGCGGATGCGCGACGAACTGGTCACCCTGCTGCTGGCCGGCCACGAGACCACGGCGAGCACCCTGGGCTGGACGTTCTACCTGGCCGACCGGCACCCCGAGGTGATGGACCGGCTGCACGCCGAGGCCGTCGAGGTGCTCGGCGACCGCCTGCCCGAGTTCGAGGACCTGCACCGCCTGCGGTACACCTCGATGGTGGTCGAGGAGGTCATGCGGCTCTACCCGCCGGTGTGGATCCTGCCGCGGCAGGCCCAGGCGGACGACGAGGTCGGCGGGTACCACGTCCCGGCCGGCTCCGACGTCCTGATCTGCCCGTACACCCTGCACCGCCACTCCCGGTTCTGGGACGACCCGGAGCAGTTCGACCCGGAGCGCTTCGACCGGGACCGGGCCACGGACCGGCCGCGCTACGCCTACATCCCGTTCGGGGCGGGTCCGCGCTTCTGCATCGGCAACCACCTCGGGCTGCTGGAGGCCACGTTCACGATCGCCATGGTCGCCCGGGACCTGCGGCTGAGGAAGGTGCCCGGGTACCGGGTGGTGGCCGAGCCGATGCTGTCGCTGCGGGTGCGCGGCGGCCTGCCGATGACGGTGCACTCCGCCGGCTGAGCGGACACGCCCGCGCCGTGCACGGCAGAGCCCCCGCGACGACGTCGCGGGGGCTCTGCCGTGCGGAGGGCCCGCGCCGTCGCGCGGGCCCCGGTCGGCCCGGCCCGCTGCCGCGGCCCGGGCCGGATCAGGCGGTGTCGGTGATCGGGGTCCGTACGGTCTGCGCGATGGTCCGTGCGTCCAGCAGTGCCAGCAGGACCGGCGGGTCGAGGACGCGGGCCGGGCGCAGGCGCAGTTCGATCGGCAGCAGCGGCACGTCCGGCCGCACCTCGATCGGTCCGACCGATCCCACCGAGACGGGGTGGCCACCCGTCAGCACCTCGTCGAAGGCGGCCGGGACGGAGTGTGCCAGCAGGTACCAGGTGCCGGCCGGCACCTGGTCGAATAAGAAGACGCCGGGATGGGGGAGGACGGTACACGCGGCGGGCCGGCC
>NZ_JBIVVI010000192.1:0-10022 GCF_044757675.1 Kitasatospora sp. NPDC091257 | reverse complement strand
GGGGTCCAGGGCCAGCCCGATGCCGCTGACGTCGGCGACCAGGTGGGCCAGTGCCTGGGCGAGCCGCCGCTCGTCGGCGATCACCTCGACCGCGGCGGCGTGCACCGAGAACCGCACCCGGCCGGGGCCGACCAGCTCGCCGGCCACGTCGACGGCCCGGCGGACCACCTTGTCCAGGCCGACCGGCACCCGGGGCGCGGGCTTTTGCCCGTCCTTGGCGTCCTTGCCGGCCTTGGGCTCCTTGCCGTCCTTGCTGTCCTTGCCGTCCTTGGCCTCGCTGCCGGCGCTCTCGCCGGCCTCGCAGCGCTGGTGGTCGAGCACCCCGTCGATCAGCTTCCCGAACCGGCGGCACTCGGCGGCCAGCCGGCGCAGCGTCCAGTTGGCCTCCGGCCAGAGCTGGCCGGCCGGGTCGGCGGCGAGCGCGTCGAGCCGCTGGTTCAGCGCGTTCAGCGCGCCGCCCAGCTCGCTCTCCAGGACGGCGGTGAGGTGCTCGTTGCGGGCGACCAGGGCGAGTTCGCGGCTGCGGTCGGTGAAGGTCATCACCGCGCCGACCAGCTGGTCGCCGTCCCGGACCGGGGCGGTGGTGAGGTCGACGGTGACCGGTCGGCCGTCCTTGCGCCACAGCACGGTGCCGCGCACCCGGTGCTTGCGGCCGGAGGTCAGGGTGTCCAGCAGCGCCGACTCCTCCAGCGCCAGCGGGGTGCCGTCGGCCCGGGAGTGCTGGATCAGCGGGTGCAGTTCGCGCCCGCCCAGCTCGCTCGCCCGGTACTCCAGGATGTGCGCGGCGGCCGGGTTGACCAGCACGCAGCGGCCTTCGAGGTCCACGCCGAGCACGCCCTCGGCGGCGGCGCGCAGGATCATCTCGGTCTGCTTGTGCTGGCGGCGCAGCTCGGCCTCGACGCCGAGCCGGCCGGAGAGGTCGCGGACCAGCAGCAGGAGCAGGTCGGAGGAGGAGGGCGAGTTCTCGCGGTACGAGTCGTACGGGGAGCGCGCGTAGCCGCGGCCGTCGCCGTCGTCGGCGAAGTCGTTGCCGGAGACCTCGACCGGGAAGGTGGTGCCGTCGGTGCGGTGGGCGGTCATCCGGACCGGGCGGTCGAGGGCCTCGTCGTCGCGGGTGGCCGGGCGCATCGAGCCGGGGATGCGGCTGGGGTCGAACTCGGGCAGCAGACCCAGCACGCCCATGCCGACCAGTGAGGTGCCCGGCGCCTGCAACGCCTGGACCGCCGCGCTGTTGGCGTCCACGACGGTGCCGTTGCTGTTCACCAGCAGCAACGCGTCGGGCAGGGCGTCGAGTATGGCGGCGAGGCGAGCAGCGCCTCGGATCGGCCTGCTGCTCACGTCGACAGGTCTCCTCGGCTCGGGGCAGCTCCTCCGGAGACGGCAGTATCTCATTCTTCTTTGCGGCGGGGTCGACCCGCCTAGTAACGTTGGCGGTGGTTGGTGCCGAGCCCCACGGTTGTGGCATCATCACTGACACACGGAACGGGTCCGCTCGCGCGGATGCGATCCATGTGGGGAGGCTTCGCCTAGTCCGGTCTATGGCGCCGCACTGCTAATGCGGTTTCGGGGTTATTCCTGATCGAGGGTTCAAATCCCTCAGCCTCCGCCAGTCGGGAGCCCCCGTCGACGATCTCGTCGACGGGGGCTCTTCGCGTTCCCGGACACAGTGCGGGTGCGGGTGTGGGTGCGGCCCGGAGCGGGGCCCCGAGCGCCGGCACGGCGGGGCCGGAAGGGGTCGGCGGGGGCCCGGATCAACCGATTTCGTCCTACGCCGCAGGTCATGTAATGTTGTCCCCGCAACGCCCCGGAGACAACGTTCACCAGGGCGAGCGCTCATAGCTCAACGGATAGAGCACTTGACTACGGATCAAGAGGTTGCAGGTTCGAATCCTGCTGAGCGCACCAACCTTCGCAAGATCGGGTTCGCCCGTTCCTTGCGCTCATAGCTCAACGGATAGAGCACTTGACTACGGATCAAGAGGTTGCAGGTTCGAATCCTGCTGAGCGCACCATCGAGAAGCCCCCGGCCACCGGCCGGGGGCTTCTCCCGTTCCCCGGCGCGCCGGGCCACTGATTCGAACAGGGCCCTGCGGTGGATGGTTCCGTCCCGGAGGCCGGCGTCCCCCGGATGGGTCCGGAGTTCCCGTTCTTGCGTCCGTTCGAGTGGTGCCGATTGCCGCCTAATGGATGAAATGCAGCTGTTTCGGGTACATCCCGTCCTGCCGCCCGAATGACCGCCGATCGGGTGGGACACGGCCAAAAGCACAGGTGTCGCCGTATGCCCGGCCCTGGGCCGTGATTCCTTTTTGTCGGATCTTGTGCAGCCTGCCCGCCTGCCCGCCAGCCCGGCAGCCCACCGCGAAGGAGAGCCGGATGAGCCGACAGTTTTCCCTTACGGCTGCCGCCCTGGCCGTCCTCGCGACCGGGCTGCTGACCACGTGGAACGCCCCGCTCTCGGTGGCCCGCCAGTCCCCCGACACCTGGTCCGCCGAGCACCGGGCGGTGCTGCCCTCCGGACTTTCGGTCCGGTTCGATCTCGATGCCTCCCCGGGCACCGGCGTCACCGCCGCACCGGGCGCATTGGCGGACCGCTCCGCCGCCGGTCTCCCCGCCGCCCGTTATGCCGACGGAATGCGGCCGGGAGATCCCGCGCAGACCTTCGACCTCGCCCCCGACCGTCCGCAGGCGGACGGCTCCTGGCGCACCGTGGGAACGCTCCGGCTGGACTTCTCCCGCCCGGTCCGCAATCCCCGGCTGCACCTCAGCGGCCTGGCCGCGCTCGCCACCGGGAATTCCGGCAGCACCAGCACGGCAACCCGGCTGACCGTGACCGGAGGCTCGCCGGCCGCCCCCGCCCTGGTCGACCGCACGGACTGGCCCGGCTGGACGGTCGAGGGCAACGTCCTCGCCCCCGCGAGCCCGGACGGGGCGTCCGACGGCGATCCCGGTTCGGCGGCCGAGGGCTCGCTGGAGCTGGCCGGCACGGTCCGCACCGCGGTGTTCCGGGTCGAGCAGCGCTCCGTCGCCCGGGCCGGCAGCACCACCACCCCGCCCGCCCTGCGCCAGGCCTACACCGTCACCGTCGACGAGGGCCTCGGCACCGCCCCGCAGGACTACGGCAACGCCTCGCACGTGGTCACCGACCTCTTCCTGGGCGCCGACGCGGCCGGTCCGGCGCGCACCGCCGGCAGCCGTTCCGCCGGGGCCCCCGGCAGCGGGCCGCTGGTCCGGCCCGACCACGGGGCGGCCCCACGCAGCCCGTTCGACGGCCCCCGGGCCGGGCTCCAGCCCGGCCGCGGCGAGTACCAGGGCGCCGACCCGGCGATCGCCTTCCCCGCCGAGGCCGCGATCGGCCGCTACTACCGGCTCACCGTCCCGGTCGCGGTCGGCGACCAGCCCGCGACCCTGGCCGGCTGGATCGACTTCGACCGCACCGGCCGGTTCGACCCCGCCGAGCGGGTGCAGACCGAGGTCCCGCCGGGCGCCGACACCGCCACCCTGGAGTGGACCGTCCCGGCCGGTGCGGCCTCCGGCGGGACCTGGGCCAGGCTGCGGATCGGCCGCGACGCCGGCCAGCTCGTCTCCTCCGGTGGGTTCGCCGACTCCGGACAGGTCAGCGACCAGCGGATCGAGCTGACCGTCGGCGCCTCCCGGCCGGAGATCGCCGAGCCGGTCGACGGGACCGTGCTCGCCGACGCCCGGCCGCGGATCAGCGGCGGGGGCGCGGTGTCCGGTGCCACGGTGGAGGTCGTCGAGGGCGACACCGCGCTCTGCAAGGCCAAGGTCCTGCGCGGCGGCGACTGGTCCTGCCGCCCCGACACCGGGCTGGCGCCCGGTCCGCACGCCCTCACCCCGGTGGAGACCACCACCGGCGGTGTGGTGCTGCGCGGCGAGCCGGTCGCGGTCAGCGTGAAGAGCGTGCCGCCGGGCGCCCCCACGCTCACCGTCCCCGCCTACACCAACGACCCGGGGCTCCGGCTCACCGGCACCGGCGAGGCGGGCAGCACCGTCTCGGTGGTCGAACGGGGCTCGGGCGACGACCTGTGCATCACGGGGGTGCCGGCGGACGGCCGGTGGTCCTGCCTGCCGGTCGAGATCCTGACGGACGGGAAGCACCTGCTCACCCCGGTCGCGGTCGACGCGGCGGGGAACCGGACGGCCGGGCCGCCGGTGGAGCTGGTCGTCGACACCGGCCTGCCGCAGCGGCCGGTGCTCACCTCCCCGGCCCCGGGGGAGACCGTGCGGGTCAGCCGGCCGAAGCTGGCCGGCCGGGCGGAGCCGGGAGGGAACGTGCTGGTCACGGTGCGGCCCGGGGCGTCCTCGGAGACGGAACGGCGGACGGTGCTCTGCGGGGCCACGGCGGCGTTCGACGGGAGCTGGAGCTGCACGGCCAACCGGGACCTGACGGACGGGGACCAGTGGCTGCTCGTCACGGCGACCGACCGGGCGGGCAACGAGGTCTCGGCGGAGCCGGTGCCGGTACGGGTCGCCGCTGCGGGCGCGGTGCCCGATCCGGCGGCGTCGAGCCCGGCGGTGTCGGGTTCGGTGTCGCCGAGTCCGGCGGCACAGAGTTCGACGGCAGTCGGTCCGACGGCTTCGGCTCCGGCCGCGGAGGTGTCGAGCCCGGTGGCCGGGAGCCCGACCCGGTCGGCCTCGGCTTCGGCCTCGGCCCGGCCCAGTCCGACGACGGTGACGGCGTCCGGTCCGGCGGCGAGTCCTGTGGCGCCCGGGTCGGCGGCGCCGAGCCCGGTGGCGTCCGGTGCGTCGGCGGTGCCGTCGAACCTCGCCGAGTCGGGCCCGAGCGCTCAGGGTTCGGCGGTGGCCTCGCCGAGTCCGTCGGTCGCGGCGGTGCCTTCGGAGGTGCCCGCGGCGCTGCCGATCGTGGTTCCGTCGGCGGGAGCCCGGCCGGTGACGGCAAGTCCGGTGGTGGCGTCGTCGGTGGCACCGACGTCGCGTCCGAGCGCTTCGGTCCCGGCGGCGGCCACCGTGACCACCGCGTCCGTCGCGTCCACCGGGCTCGTCGCCCCGATCCCCTCGGCCACCGTGACCGTCTCCCCGGCTCCGGCTCCGGCCCCGGCCCCGGCCGACGGTGTCGGCGCCTTGCCGGCCGCTGTCGCCGCGGTGCAGTCCGCGCCCTCGCCGGCCGGAACCGCCGGAACCGCCGGAACCGCCGGAACCGCCGGAACCGCCGGAACCGCCGGAACCGCCGGAACGGCCGCCGGAACCGCCGGAGCTGCCGACTCGGCCGGGGCCGTCGCCGAACCCGCCGAACCCGCCGAACCCGCCGAGTCCACTCGGGACGCGGCCCGGCCGTTGGCGGCGCCTCCGGTGGGGGCGTCGCAGGGCGCGTCCGGACGGCCCGGGGAGACCGGCCGGCGCGGTGGGCTCGCCGGAGTCCTGCTGGTGCTCACCGGTCTGGGGCTGATCACCCGTCGGGTGTTCGCCCGTAGGGCCGGTGCTCCTCGGCGCTGATCGGCGCCGAACTGTCCCGACCATCCACTCATGTGCCTGCGCGTCAGGTCGGCTTTGGATGATTCGTCAGTAAATGTCGACACACCTCGGTTCAAATGTCGCATTTGATGACGTATGAACTTAGCCTGACCCTGGCACTGCCCGTCAGATCCGGGCCGCCCGTTGCGCGACACACCGACCCAGAGGATCCGTGCATGGACGTCACCCGCGATTCTTCGCAGCGACCCGACAATCTGCCCAAGGTGTTTCCGCCGGCAGTGCCGGAACGTTCCGCCTCCGGCTCCAGCCCGCTGGCCAGAACCACGGCCATCAGGACCGTCACGTCGGACGGCCCGGCCGACAGCGGGCCGGCGACCACCCCGCTGGCCGTCGTCCCGAGCCCCGCGCAGGCCGGCCCGGCGGACCGGCGCGACCCGCTGGAGACGGCCGCCCCCGAGACCGTCGAGCTGCTGGACGTCACGGCGGCCGGAACCGCGACCGCCACCACCTCCCGGCGCCCGCCGCGCGCCGACCAGGCGCTGCGCGAGCACCGCGCCGCCGCGCTGCCCGGCTGGATCGCCCTGCTGGCCGTGCTGATCGGCGTGGCCGGTGTGCTGTTCGTACTGCTGCGCACCGGCGTCATCCCGTACTGGGACGCGCTGCCCGACCTGCGCGGCACCGTCGCACGGGAGAGCGGCCGGGTGGAGGCGGACGCGCAGTGGATCGCCGCGGCGGCCGCGGCCGGCCTGCTGGTGGTGCTCGCGCTCGCCGGACTGCTGGCCAACGCGGGCGGCGAGACCCGGGTGCTGACCCGCTGGGGCCGCTACCGGGGCACCGTCCGCCGGGCCGGCCTGGTCTGGGTCAACCCGCTGCTGCGCCGTCGTCGGGTGGACGTGCGGCTGCGGCACTGGCGCAGCGAGCCGGTCAAGGTGGTGGACCGCACCGGCACGCCGATCGTGGTCCGGCTGCTGATCGTCTGGCGGGTCAAGGACACCGCGCGGGCGCTGCTGGCGATCGAGGACCACGAGAGCTACCTGCGCGAGCAGGTCCAGGCGGTGCTCACCCGCACCGCGTCCACCCTGCCCTGCGACAGCAACGCGGCCCCCGGTCCCGCACTGCGCGACGGGCAGTGGTTCGCCGACGAGATGACCAGGGCGCTGGCGGCCGAGGCGGCCCCGGCCGGCCTGGAGGTCTACTCGGTGCAGCCGCTGGCCCTGGAGTACGCGCCCGAGGTGGCCGAGTCGATGCGCCGGCGCCGGCTGGCCGACCTGGACGCGGGCCTGCGCACGGTGCTGGTGGACGACGCGGTGGAGGCGGCGGCGCTCGCCGTCCGCCGTCTGGAGCGGGCGACCGCGCACGAACTGGACGAGGCCGCCCGCAGCGCGCTGATGGAACAGCTGCTGGTCGCCTTCGTCGCCCCGGCCGGAGTGGCCGCCTCGGTACCGTCCCCGGCCGCCCGCGCCGGGCGGAAGGAAGGACGACCCGCATGAGGATAGCCACCGGCGCGTACGCCGAACCCGCCGTCACCGTCGGCTCGGGCGGCCCCGACGGTGATCCCGGTCTGATCGGCTTCGAGGAGCGACTCGGCAGCATCCCCGCGATCGCGGGCTGCGGCTGCCCGAACTGCGTCGTCCGGCCGCGCACCGCCCGCTCCGCGGCGGCGGCCGGCGGCAGCCGAATACACCGGGCCGTGCGGAGCACCTGTCTGGCCACCACCGTGCTGGCGGGCGCCGGCGTCGTCGGCCTGACGGCCGGCGCCGGATCCGCGCACGCCGCGGCCGGGAAGCAGGGCTGGGACGGGTCGAAGTACTGGTTCAAGAACGGCTCCGGCGAGTGGCGTTGGACCAGCCACTCCGACGTCTACACGAGCCGCACCGGGCAGTCCGCCGGCTCGGCCCAGGCCCCCGCGCAGCCCGCGGCCCCCGCGAGCCGTCCGTCGGCCAAGCCCTCGCCGGCCCCCGGAAGCATGGAGGCGGCCATCGACTACGCGCTCGCCCAACTGGGCAAGCCGTACGTCTGGGGCGGCAACGGCCCGTCCGGCTACGACTGTTCGGGGCTGGTCCAGCAGGCCTACCGGCGCGCGGGGATCAGCCTGCCGCGGGTGGCCGACGACCAGTACGCGGCGACCACGCCGATCAGCGCCGGGCAACTGCGCCGCGGCGACCTGGTGTTCTGGTCCGACAGCGGCCGGGCCTCGGGGATCCACCACGTGGGGATCTACCTGGGCGGCGGCACCTTCGTGGAGGCGCCCCGGCCGGGGACGACCGTCCGCATCTCGACCCTCGGCCCGGGCTACTACCCGACCCACTTCGGCCGGCCGTAGCCGCGGAACCCGTACCGGGCCCCGACAGCGCGCCGCTGTCGGGGCCCGGACCGCGTCCAGGGCGGCTGCGGGGCGGAGCAGCCGTGGCGCCGGGCGGGCTCAGGCGGAGGCGGCGTCCAGCAGGGCGGTCTGCTCCGGGGTGAGCTCCAGGGTGGCGCCGGCCAGCAGCGGCGGGAGCTGCTCGACGGTGCGGGCGCTGGCGATCGGGGCGGCGACCGTCGGACGGGCGGCGAGCCAGGCCAGGGCGACGGAGGCGAGCTCCACCTCCAGCTCGGCGGCGACGGTGTCCAGCGCCTCCAGCACCTTGGGGCCGCGCGGCTCGGCCAGGTAGCGGGTGGCGCCCTCGGCGCGGGCGCTGTCCACGCCGTCGACCCCGGGACGGTACTTGCCGGTCAGGAAGCCGGAGGCCAGCGCGTAGTACGGGACGGTGGCCAGACCGTGCTCGGCGACCATGTCGGCCAGCGGGCCCTCGAAGGTGCCGCGCGAGACCAGGTTGTAGTGCGGCTGGACGGCGACGTACTTCGCCAGGCCCTCGCGCTCGGCGAAGGCCAGTGACTCGGTGAGCCGCTCGGCGGAGATGTTGGAGGCGGCGACCGCCCGGACCTTGCCCTCGCGGACCAGCTCGTCCAGCGCGGTGACGAACTCCTCGACCGGGGTGTCGTCGTCCCGGTGGGTGTAGTAGAGGTCGATCCGCTCGACCCCCAGGCGGCGCAGCGAGTCCTCGGCCGCGGCCTTGACGTTGGCGGCGCCCAGGCCGCTGCGCTCGGCGTGCATGCCGACCTTGGTGGCGATCACGATGTCCTCGCGGTTGCCGCGGCTGCGCAGCCAGTTGCCGAGGACGGTCTCGGACTCGCCGCCGGTGTTGCCCGGGGCCCAGGCGGAGTAGACGTCGGCGGTGTCGACGAAGTTGCCGCCGGCTGCCGCGTAGGCGTCCAGGACGGCGAAGGACTGCTGTTCGTCGGCCGTCCATCCGAAGACGTTGCCGCCGAGGGAGAGCGGGAAGACGGACAGGTCGGAGGTGCCGAGGCGGACCCGGCTGTGGTTTCCGGTCATGGGGGAAGTCAACCGGATTGCGCGGCGGGGCATTCCGTGAACCGCGCGGTCTTCACGGAGCCGTCGTACCGCTGTCGCACGTGGGGGTGGTGTGTTCCGCGCGACGGGGGTCCGGGGTGTGCCCGAGGTGGGCGGATTCGTTAGAGTCCGTGCCATGGCTGACAACGACTACGACCCCGCCGGCAGCACCCAGATGTTCCGGGCGTTCGTCGACGAGAGCCCGGCGCCCCAGGCCCCGGGCAACGTTTCCACCTACGGCAGCAGCAAGAGCGGCAGCCGCACCGGCGTGATCGCGCTGATCGCCGTCGTCGTGCTGGTCGCCCTGGGCGGCGTGATCTGGCTGGCGGTCAAGTGACCCTCGCGCGGGTGACCCTCGTCCGGGTCACCCGCGCGACGGGAGCCGAGCTCCTCAGCAGGGCTTGCGCCAGGCGTCCAGTTCGAGCTTCTTGCGCATCGAGCTGAAGCCCAGCGACTTGGCCTTGCCGCAGAACCGGTCCGTGTCGAGCTTGTACTCGACGTGGAAGACCGCCTTGCCCGCCTTGACGAAGGGGGCGACACGGTCGCACTCGTCGAACTGCGAGCACTCCTCGTTGACCGCGAAGTCGAAGTCCGCGAGCAGCGCCGGGATCTGGTCCAGGTCGTTCTTCAGGCCGATGGCCAGGCCGCGTTCATGGGCGAGCTGCGCCAGCATCCGGTTGTACTTGAGCTGGTCGTCGGCGGTCAGCGGGAAACCGCTGTTCTGGTTGTAGGCCTCGATGGTGTCCGGCTCGATGGCGTCGAAGCCCTTGCTCCGGCACATGTCGAAGCGGGCGGCCATCAGCGGCCTCAGCTGGTCGAGCTTGCGGATGTCGAACCACTTCTCGCCCTTCCAGCCGGTGTCCGAGCCCTGGAGGGACTTGGCGAAGGCGGCGGAGTCGGGGCGGAAGTTCTCCCAGGAGCCGGCGTTGATGTAGCAGATCACCTTGCGGCCCTTGGCGTGCAGCGCGGCCACCACCGAGGCGTCGTTCTCGAAGCCGTCGATGTCGTAGACCGGGACGTCCACCGACTGGTCGACGGCGCCGCCGAGTTGCCACTGCCAGGCCAGGCCGGGGGTGGGCTGCCAGCGGGCGCGGGCCGGCGGCGGTGCCGGGTTGCCCGGCGGGGTGCCGGGGCCCGGAGGGGTACCGGGCGGCGGACTGCCGGCGGGCGTTCCCGG
>NZ_JBIVVI010000191.1:0-10050 GCF_044757675.1 Kitasatospora sp. NPDC091257 | reverse complement strand
GATCTGAAAAGCTGCCCGCAGGAAGCGCGTGATGTGTTCCGATGGCCCTGTCGTGTACCCAGAGGACGGCCGGCGCGGCGGACGGCGTGCGGGGGTCGGGCCGGCGGCCAGTCCGCTCCGCACGTCGCCGGGCCCCGGCCGCACTGGCGCGAGCTGTTCACCGGCCTGTTCCGCGCCCCGACCGCCATCTTCGACCGCACCCGCGACCACCAGGTCTGGCTGCCCGCCCTCACCGTCTCGCTGCTGTACGGCGCGCTCGCGGTGCTCGGCATCGGGCTGACCCACGACGACATCGTCAACTCGACCTTCACCGTGGCGCTGACCGGCATCCTCGCCGCCGCCATCGGCTTCACCGTGACCGGGGCGCTCTTCGGCGGAGTCACCTACGCGCTGGCCCGCCAGCTCGGCGGCGACGGCCCGTGGAAGGCGACCGTCGGCCTGGCCGCGCTGATCGGCTGGCTCACCGACGCGCCCCGGCTGCTGCTCGACCTGGTGCTGCCCTCCGGCAGCGCCGTCGTCCAGGTCGTCGGCTGGGTCACCTGGATGCTCTGCGCGTACCTGCTGACCAGCATGGTCCGGCGGCTGCACGACCTGCCCTGGGGCAAGGCCGCGGCCGCCTCGGCGGTACAGCTGGTCGCGCTGCTGGTGCTGATCAAGCTGCCGACGCTGGGCTGAGCGCCCGGCGGGCCGAGGGTTTCGGCGGGCGGACGGCTCCGGCGGGCTTCGGTGGGCGGAACCCTTCGGCGGGCGGAAGGCAGAATGGGGGCGGGTCGCGGCCGAGCGCCGGGCCCGCCCACCCTCGTCGTCCCACCTTCACCGGAGCCAGGAATGACCCTCCCCACCACCCACGTCAGCTTCCCGGCCGGGGCGGTGACCGGCGAGTCCCCGGTGCTCGCGGTGCACCCGCTGGCCGACGGCCGGTACGCCGTCGTCACCGAGGCGACCCCGTTCCACCCGCTCGACCACACCTGGCCGGACCAGCCGGCCGACCTCGGCACCCTGACCGTGGACGGCACCGGGCTGGCCGTCGTCGACTGCCTGACCGGCGCCGTCGGCCCGGACGGTGGGGAGCTGCTGGTCGGCGCCGACATCCCGGTCCGGCGCGGTGACGAGGAGTGGTCCTGGCTGGTCCTGCACGTCCTCGACGGCGACCCCGGCGACATCGTCGGCCGCACCGCCGCGCTCGCCGTCGACGCCGACCGCCGGGGCGCCCTCAGTGCCTCGCACAGCGGCTGCCACCTGCTCGCCCTCGCCCTGAACGCCGCGCTCGCCCCGCGCTGGCGCAAGGACCCGGGCCGCTCGGACGCCTTCGGCCACCCGGACTTCGACAGCCTCGCCATGGCGAGCTCGGTGATGGACACCGCGGCCAGCACCGACACCTACCGGCTCGGCAAGTCGCTGAAGAAGAAGGGCTTCACGGTGGACGCCACCGAGGAGTTCCCGGCCCTCGCCGACGCCCTGCCGGCCCTCACCGAGGCCGTCAACGCCCGGCTGGCCGCCTGGGTCGCCGCGGACGCCCCGGTCCGCATCGAGGTGCCCGGCCCCGAGCTGACCGCCCGCCGCCAGTGGCACTGCGAGCTGCCCGAGGGCGGCGCGCAGATCTTCTGCGGCGGCACCCACCTGCACCACCTCGGCGAGCTGGCCGAGCTGCGCACCGAGCTGCGGCTGTCCGAGGACGGCACCGAACTGGTCGCCGTCACCAGCCCGAAGCGGGCCTGAGGAACGCCGCGGGCGGCCACCCCTCCTTCCGACCTCGGAAGGGGGTGGCCGCCCGTCGTGCGTGCGCTCTGCGGAGCCCTTCGGCTCAGACCTTGGTGTGGTGGAAGTTCAGGTACGAGCGCGACGGCGTCGGGCCGCGCTGGCCCTGGTAGCGCGAGCCGTAGCGCTCCGAGCCGTACGGGTGCTCCGAGGGCGAGGAGAGCCGGAACAGGCACAGCTGCCCGATCTTCATGCCCGGGTACAGCTTGATCGGCAGCGTCGCGACGTTCGACAGCTCCAGCGTCACGTGGCCGCTGAAGCCGGGGTCGATGAAGCCGGCCGTGGAGTGGGTGAGCAGGCCCAGCCGGCCCAGGCTCGACTTGCCCTCCAGCCGGGACGCGACGTCGTCGGGCAGCGTGATGACCTCGTACGTCGAGGCCAGCACGAACTCGCCGGGGTGCAGGATGAACGCCTCGTCGCCCTCC
Source organism: Kitasatospora sp. NPDC091257 (assembly GCF_044757675.1). Lineage (NCBI taxonomy): Bacteria > Bacillati > Actinomycetota > Actinomycetes > Kitasatosporales > Streptomycetaceae > Kitasatospora > Kitasatospora sp. NPDC091257. The sequence continues at coordinate 7,867 of NZ_JBIVVI010000191.1, read as the reverse complement.
GGCTCGACCAGCCGGGTCAGGTCCGGCTGCTCCTCCGAGGGGTCGATGTGCGGGTACTTGTGGTTCTCGAACACGCGGAAGAAGCGGTCGAGGCGCACGTCGATACTCGACGGCTGGATCATCGACGGGTCGAACGGGTCGACGACGACCCGGCCCCGGTCGATTTCGGTCCGGATGTCCTTGTCAGAGAGCAGCACGCTTCGAGGTTACGTGCAAGAAAGGGCCCCGGACGAATCCGCCCGGGGCCCGTCCGCCCTTCCGCCGGCCCTCAGGCCAGGAACTCCGCGGCCTCCAGCCGCATCGCCCGCGCCAGTTGCGGCTCCGACAGCTCCCGCACGTCGGCCAGCACCGAACTCCGCAGCCGTCCGCACTGCGGACATCGGATCAACCGCCCGGGGCCGATCCGGCCCGGACCGAGGTTCTGCATCGGGAACGTGGTGGTGCTGAACAGGTGCCCCTCGGCACAACGAACGACGGCGCGCTGCTCCATCGATCCCCTTCCCATCCCTAACCCAGTACTCACCCGTACTCACGTGCCCCGGCGGCCGAGCCCCGGGACAGCGTCACACGAAGGGATGTTCCGGACATTCCTCACCATGGCTCGCCGCCCCGGCCCCCACCCACCGGGGCACTCGCACGCGGCCCAAACAGTACGCCCCCGCACCCGCCCCACCGTGCTCCGCCACGTTCGCCGACCCCCTGTGCAACCACCGTCGCAGATGGGGTACAGTGACACTGGATCGAGCGGTCTCTGACGGCTCATCAGGCGGGCGTAGTTTAATGGTAGAACATGAGCTTCCCAAGCTTAGAGCGCGAGTTCGATTCTCGTCGCCCGCTCCATACCGAAAGCCGCAGGTCATCTGACCTGCGGCTTTCGCGTTGTCTGGACCAATCCGACCCCGCCGTGCCAGATCCGTGCCAGACGTTTCCTGATGAGTCGTTAGACTCGATCGACTTGGTCGCGGAACGTCGCGGAACGTCGCGGAGGTGTCGATAGGGGTGGGGCGCTCTGCCTGGACTGATGAAGCGAGTCACGTGCCGCGGACTGAGCGGTCCAGCCGGCCAGGGCCAAGGCCTTCGACACCTCTCCTGATAGAGGCGCGCCCAGATCTCGTGGCTCAGTGGCACCCCGAGCGGAATCTTGGCCTGTCTGTGGGGACGGTGACCTGCGGCACCAGCAGGCGGGTGTGGTGGCGCTGCCCTGAAGGTCCGGACCATGAATGGCAGACATCAGTGGCGAACCGCGCACGCCCGCAGCGCGGCAGCACGGGCAACGGGTGCCCTTTCTGTGTTGGGAAACGGGCTTCGGTGACCAACTCGCTGCGCACCCTGCATCCGGAGCTGTCCGACCAGTGGGACCCGAAGCGCAACGGCGAGCTAACCCCGGACGATGTGGTCCCCGGGTCCAACAAGACGGTTCACTGGTGTTGCCCCGAAGGGCACAGATGGACCCAGAGCGTTATCAAGCGAGCTCTACGAGGCTTCGGTTGCCCTTACTGCGGGCGAAAGCGAATCACCCTTGCCACGTCCTTGCGGGCGACGCACCCGGACGTTGCCGCCCAGTGGGCCGCGGACCTCAACGTCCCCCTTGTACCTGACCAGGTCTTCAGCGGCTCCAGTGTGAAGGTCTGGTGGCGCTGCGCGCAGGGGCATACGTGGAAGACCAGTATTGCTATGCGTACCGGCCGAGAGGGAACGGGCTGCCCGTACTGCCCCAGAGGTACTCGGGGTCCGTACCGTGTAACGCCTGCCACATCTCTGGCGGCTGTTCATCCCGATATTGCTGCATGGTGGGACAACGACCTTAATGGTGCTCTCAGTCCACACGATGTGCGCTCTGGAAGCGAGAAGATCGTGGCTTGGCGTTGCCCTGCGGCCCCGGACCACGTTTGGCACGAGCAGGTCGCCCGGCGGATCAGCAACCAGGCCTGCCCCTTCTGCACGGGTCGACGTCCCAGCAGCACCTCGTCCCTGGCCGCCACCCACCCGGAACTCGCGTCGCAGTGGCACATTCAGCGCAACGGCCCTCGCACCCCGTGCGAGGTGACCAAGCGCAGCATGGCCAAGGCTTGGTGGCAGTGCCCCCTTGACCCCGCGCATGCATGGCAGGCGATCATCCGCAACCGCGCCGTCCTCGGCAACGGCTGCCCCTACTGCTCCGGCTTCTATGCCTCACCTGGACACTCCGTTGCCGCCAAGCACCCCGACGCGGCACGCCTGTGGCACCCGACCCGCAACGGCGACCTCACCCCGGACCAAGTCACCCCTGCAGCGAAACAGAAGGTGTGGTGGAAGTGCCAGAAGGGCGCTGACCACGAATGGCAGCGCGAGGTCTACCAGACCACCGCTGGCGTAGGCTGCCCGTTCTGCGCAAACCGGCGCGTCAGCGCCGCCAACAACCTTGCCACCACCCATCCCCGCCTTGCCGCTGAATGGCATTCCACCAAGAACGGCACGCGTATCCCCGCAGAGACCGTCTACGGCAGCACATACCGCGCCTGGTGGCGCTGTACCACGGACCCGCTGCACGAATGGCAGACCACCGTCGTTGCCCGCACCCACAACGGCACCAACTGCCCCTACTGCACCCTCGCGCCCCGCTCCCTACAGGAAATCCTCCTCGCATTCGAGATCCGTGAGTTCCTCCCCCTAGACCCGGATGTCCACAAGATCACGGTGACCACGGTGGCCGGAGAGACCCGGATCCTGGACGTCGACATCGTGCTCCCCGACCACCGCCTCGCGATCGAATTCGACGGTTCCTACTGGCACCAAGGCAAAGAAGCCAAGGACGAGGCCAAAGCTGGCCTCCTGCGCGGCGACGGCTGGACGGTCATCCGGGTGCGGGAAGCCCCGCTCAGGCTCCTGCACTCCCACGACGTGGAGGTCCCAGCCCTGTCCCCGAAACGCGCGGCCGACGCCGTCCTGCAACGCCTGGAGCTACTCCTTCAACGAGACCTTGGCCTGCGCGAGTACCTGCGGGCCAAACAGCCCCGAGCCGAAAGTAAGGCGCGCCGCCACGCGCTGCACCTCACGCGGGAGAGGCCACGTTGACCCGCGTTCTACAAGTCGGCGTCCGGCCAGCAGGAACTGGCCGGACGCCTTTGCGCCGGGCGGCTACGCCTCTCGGGCTTCGTCCACGGCGCGGGAGGCCGGTCGTCGCCGGCGGGTGCGGATGTCGACGACGGCGGTGCTGATGCCGTTGGCGATCTTCGTCTGCTGCTCCTCGGTGGCGTGCTGGTAGATCAATGCGGCGCGAGGGGAGTCGTGGCCCATGAAGGCCATGAGGTCCCGGAGGCTGGCGCCAGTGCTGGCAGCGAGGACGTTTCCGGTGTGGCGGAGGTCGTAGAAGCGAAGGTGCTCCAGCTCCAGCTTCTTCCGGGCCTTGCGCCACTTGCGGCCGAAGGTCGAGCGGCGGAACGGGGCGCCGCGCTCGCCGACGAAGAGCAGGCCGTCCTCGCCGTCCTGCGCGTACCAGCGCAGGTGCCGCTCGAACTCCGGGAGGAGTTCGGTCGGGATGCGGAGCGCGCGCTTGCCGGCCTCGGACTTGGGGTCGCCCACGGCCCGTTCGCCGGTGCAGAGTTCGGGGGCCGCGCGGCGGATCCACACGACTCCCTTCTCCAGGTCGACGTTGCGGCAGCGGAGTTCGGCCTGCTCCTCCGGGCGCAGGGCCATGAAGGCGGCGATGAACACCATCAGCTGCCAGCGCGGGCCCATCAGCTCGGCGAGTTGGAGGACCTGCTCGATGGTCGCGTGGGGGCGCTCGGCGGCCACCTCCTTGCCGCCGCCCTTGACGCGGCAGGGGTTGCGGCGGATCAACTCGTCGTCGACGGCGGTCTCCATGATCGACTTGAGCGGCCGGTAGGACTTCGCGGCGGTGGTCTTGATGCCGCGGTTGCGGAGCGCGGCACGCCAGGAGCGGACCTGGGGAGCGGTGATGTCCTTCACGTCGGACTCGCCGAAGGTCGGCGCGATGTGGAGGCGGAGGAGCCGGCGGTACAGCTCCTCGGTGAGCGGCGCGAGGTCGCGCTCGTCGATCCAGGCGGTGGCGTAGAGGAGGAAGTTGACGGCTCCTGCGTTGGGGTCGCGCCACTCGCCTCGGCGTATGTCAGCCTCGGTCTCGACGAGCCAGGCTTCGGCGTCGCCCTTGGTCTCGAAGGTCTCGTCGGCGTTGCGAAGAGCACCATCGGGGCCGGGGTAGCGGGCCTGGAAGCGGCCCGAAGGGAGTTTGCGGACGGAGCCCCAGCGGCGCCGACGGCCGGAGTTGTTCGCCATCAGGCAGCCCTCCCGACGCGGCGGCCACCGGAGCGGACCGGGCGGATGGCGGGGACGGTGCCGGCCTCGATGTAGGCGTCGAGGACGCTCTCGGCGATGCGGACGTGGGTGCCGATCTTGACGAAGGCGATGCGGCGCTCGGCGACGAGGCGGCGGGGGAAGCGCTCGCTGGTGCCCAGGCGCTCGGCGACCTGGGCGACCGTGAGGCACTGCTCGGGCATGCGGGTCCTCTCGCGATGGCCGATGGGCTGCAACCCGGGCCACCGCATGGCGGTTTCGAGGATGGGCGGTTGGGAGTGGTGTCGGCTCCCGAACGGGAGCGGAGAAGGGCGACCGGCCGGGGCGACAATGCGGGGTCGCGAGGGAGCCGAACTGCCGTGGGCGCTGTACGGAAGATCGGCGGAGAAGCCGCTCAGCGTCCGTGAGGCAGGGCAACCCTGCGGTTCTGCGGACGGCGGCTGGGAAAAGGGACCGTCAGACCGGTCTGATCGCCGTGCTGGTGACGGCAGCGCCGGAGGTGATCAAGCACCCCGTGGGCGGCGGGGCGGCGGCCAGGCGCGGCAAAGGCTGGACTGGCGTCGAGCGGAGCTCGGGCACGCGAGGTTCCTTCCTCGGTGGCTGGTGGGCTGCAACCCTGCACCGTGGTCGATCGTCATGGACGGGCGGTTGTGCGGTTGGTGGCCGCGTGGGGTGTGACAGTAGCTCTGGATTTCGGCCGCACCAAATGACTGGCGGGGCTTGGTGGGCACCGTAGGGGCGGTCCGGCTCGCTACCAAAAAAGATCTTGAGATGGCCTCGCGGGCGGTCGGCGCGGCCTGGTCCGGTCACTCGTCGGTATGGACCGGCTCGGCGGGCATCTTGCCGCCCTTGAGGAACTCCTGGACGAGTGGGGTCGGCGCGTACCTGCGGTACTCGAAGGAGAGGCCGATGGCGATCTTCCCTCGCAGTCGCTTGCAGTTGTGGGGGAAGTCCTGGCAGTACTTCTCGGCGGCGGCCAGGGCCTTGGTCGTGAACTCGGCGCCCTGCGCGGCCAGGCGGTAGCCCTCGACCACGTGCTCGGCGAGTTCCTGCATGATCTTCTCTTCGGGAGAGGTCGACGGGCCGAGGAAGTCCTCCAGGGCCAGGTCGAAGACCTTGGCGAAGCCGATCGCCTCGTTGAGGTTGATCCGCCGGCGTGGTTCACCGCTCTCGATGCGCCAGACCGAGGACTGGTTGATCGGGTAGCCGGCCTCGGTCATGCGCTTGGCCAGCTCGCCGGTGCTCCAGCCGCGGAGCTCGCGCTCCAGTCGGACGCGTTCGGCTGCGTTCTCCTCGCTCAGGGCAGCCGAGGCGCCTTCCTCGCCCTGGCCATCGGTCGGGCTGGTTGCGGGCTCTTCCTTCCCGGACATCTATTCACCTCGCATTCGAGTCTGAGGCGACTTGCATTAGCGCCACCGGGGTGCCATAGTCATGCATAGCGAAACGCATGTCAAGTCGAACCGCATCGCGGATGGACGATGCCTGCGGCTCGCCCGAAAAGGCCGAAGGCCCCCGGTGCTACCAACACCGAGGGCCTGAAAGGTCCCAAAACCGCCCATCCACGACGATCGGCCACGGTGCAGGGTTGCAGCCCAAGCGCACCGGGGAAGGACCAACGTGCTCCAGCGTACGGCGTCGCGCCCTTGCGGCGCACCTGCCTCACGCCCGTTCGCCCCGAAGGCGGGGTGGTAGGCCATGGCGCGCATCCGCACCATCAAGCCCGAGTACCCCGTCTCGGAAGACCTCGCCTCGGTGTCGCTGACCGCCGAGCGCACGTTCGTCTGCCTGCTCACCCAGGCCGACGACGAGGGACGCCAGCGCGACAACGCGGCCGTCCTCAACGGCGCCCTGTGGTCGTTGCGGCCCGAGCACACCGCGCTCGACACCGAGGGCGAGCTTCGCCAGCTCGCCGACACCGGCCTGATCTGCCGGTACACCGGCTGCGACGGCCGCCAGTACCTGCACGTCACCAAGTGGCACGAGCACCAGAAGATCTCCCACCCCACCCCCTCGCGCCTGCCCGCCTGCCCCGTCCACGAGCCCGCGGGCTGGTGCGGCAAGTGCAAGGCCAAGGGCAAGGGCTGCGCGCGCCCGGCTCCGGAGAACTTCCGAAGCCTTCCGGAACCGCTCGCGACCCTGGCGGAGACCGTCCCCGCCCAGCGGCCCTTCTCGGCCGGCGCCGAGTCCACCCCCGCCGTGGCCGTGTCGGCGTCCGAGGCGGCAGCTCCTGGCGAAAGTGCAGGTCAGACGGCTTCTCCGGAGTCTGTCCGGAGGACTCCGGAGAACGTCGTGCCTGGACCATGGACCTTGGACCATGGATCTACCCCTAAAGGGGGCGGCGACGCCGCGCCCACCCCAGCACCCTCGTCAGCAGCACCCGACCGGGACGGCAAGGTCCTGGTCGGCACGCACACCGGCAAGCCGCCGGTGAACGCGGGCGCCCTGCTGGCCGAGTACATCGCCACCTGCCCGAAGCCGGTACCGGCCAACGTGCGCGGGCACCTCGGCAAGGTCATCAAGGACCTGCTCGACGGCGGCACCAGCGACGACGACATCCGCGCCGGACTGCAGCTCTACGCGGCGAAGCCGATGAGCCCGAGCGTGCTGCCGAGCATGGTCCACGAGGCGATCAACGCCCAGCCCGCCGGGGCGTCCCGCGCCGGGCAGAGCGCTGCCCGCGCGCCGTACCGGCCCTTCGCCAACCCGGCCGACGCCCGCGACTACTACGAGGGGGACCTGTGACCAGCCTGCCCAACCCCCGCCGCACGGACGAGCGTCGCGAGCCGCAGCCGGCCTCGGGCGCCGTCCTGCGCCTGGGGCGGATGCTGGCCGCCAAGGGGATCGACCCCGACCGGCCGCTGCCCGACACCGACCAGCCCTCCACCGCGCTGGAGCTCGCCGACCGCTGCATCCCGCCGCGCTACCGCCTCGCCGAAGCCGACCACCCGGAGGTCACCATCTGGGTCCAGCAGGTCACCCTGGCCTGCCGACCCGGCCCCGGCGGCACCCCCGGCATCGCCCAGGGGCCCTCGCTCCTGATCGCCGGACCCACCGGCTCGGGCAAGACCCATCAGGCGTACGGGGCGATCCGCAGCCTGCTGAAGGCCGGGGTTCGTCTGCGCTGGACCAAGCTCACCGCCACCGAGCTGTACGCCTCCCAGCGACCCCGCCAGGGCACCGACACCGAGCGGGAGATGCGCGACCTGATGACCAGCCCGCTGCTGGTCCTCGACGACCTCGGCGCCGCCAAGGCGTCCGAGTGGACCGAGGAGCTCACCCTGCGGCTGGTCGACCACCGCTACGAGCACCTGCTCCCGACGATCTTCACCACCAACCTGGCGCCCGGCGATATCAAGAACACCCTCGGCGATCGCACCGCCTCCCGCCTCGCCGAGATGTGCGAACGCGCCATCCTCACCGGCACCGACCGCCGCAGGCGAACCGCCGCCTGACCGGCGCCGGTGCCCGGTGCACCCCGGCCGGTGTGCCCGACGGTGTGGTCGTGGCGGCGAACCCGGCGCCGGTTCCGGTGACGAGGGCGGCGAGCGCCAGCACCGCGACAGCGCTGATACGG
>NZ_JBIVVI010000190.1:0-10064 GCF_044757675.1 Kitasatospora sp. NPDC091257 | reverse complement strand
GCCGGCCCTTCGGTCGCTCGGGGGAGGGGCCGCTGAGACCATGATCCGGACCAGTGGCGGACCAGATCCGGCCTGCGAGCAGGAGTCCCCAGGTCAGAGCGTGCCTGGTCAGCGGCCTGTAAATCTGTCGCGCAAGCTACGCAGGTTCGAACCCTGCACCAGCCACAGGATAGAGAAACAGCCCCCGATCTGCGGAAACGCGGATCGGGGGCTTTTCGTCGTGTTCCGGCGGTTCCGCGGGGGCGGGGCCGGTCGGGCCACTTATTGCACATTGCTTGCAATTACGGGTGGCAGGCAGCAGAGTGGGGGCCGGGGGTGGGAGTCCTTCGACAGAGCTGATCGTCTTCCCAGCCGGCGACCGCCGGGACAACGGCTCGCCCCACCCCCGCCAACAGCCACCGGACGGGGCCGGCGCGGCGCGGCCGCCGCGTCAAGGGCGCGTCAAGGCCGCTCGTGGCGGCGTCAGGAACGCGTAGGGCCCGCCGGGGCGGCGGGTGCGCGGACCGCAGGATCGGACCAACTACCGACTGCGGAGGTCCGTCCGATGTCCAGCGCCACCACCCCGCCGGCCGTGACGGCCGAACCCGAGCCGCCGGACACCGGTACGGGCGACGAGCGGCACCGGCTCAGCGCGCTCGGCGGGCTGGCCGCGCTCTCGCTGGACGCCATGGCCTCGGTCGCGTACGGGCCGGAGTCGATCGTGCTGGTGCTCGCCGCCGCCGGGGCGTACGGGCTGGGCTTCACGCTGCCGGTCACCGCCGCGATCGCCCTGCTGCTGGCGGTGCTGGTCGCCTCCTACCGGCAGGTGATCGCGGCCTTCCCGGACGGCGGCGGCTCCTACGCGGTGGCCAAGGCGCACCTGGGCCGCCGGACCGCGCTGACCGCGGCCGCCTCGCTGGTCGTCGACTACGTCCTGAACGTCGCGGTCTCGGTCACCGCCGGCGTCGCCGCGCTCACCTCGGCCGTCCCGGGCCTGTACGACGACCGGGTCTGGCTCTGCCTGGGCGTGCTCGCGCTGGTCACCGCGGTGAACCTGCGCGGGATCGCCGAGTCGGCGCGCTGGTTCATGGCGCCGACCGCCGTCTTCGTGCTCTCCATCCTGGCGATCGTCGTGGTCGGGCTGTTCCGGGACGGCCCGGCCAGCACCGCGGCCGCCGCCGGCCACGCCTCGGCGCTCGCCGAGAACGCCACCGCCGTCGGCGCGCTGCTGCTGCTCAAGGCCTTCGCGGCCGGCTGCTCCGCGCTGACCGGCGTGGAGGCGGTGGCCAATGCCGTCCCCTCCTTCCGCACCCCGCGGGTCAGGCGCGCCCAGCACACCGAGGTCGCGCTCGGTGCCCTGCTCGGCGTGATGCTGATCGGGCTGGCCGTGCTGATCGGCCGCTTCCACCTCCAGCCGGTCGAGGGCGTCACGGTGCTCGCCCAGCTCGCCGACGCCTCGCTCGGCCACGGGTTCGGCTTCTACGTCGTCCAGTTCGCCACCGTGGTGCTGCTCGGGCTCGCCGCCAACACCTCCTTCGGCGGGCTGCCGGTGCTGCTCGACCTGCTCGCCCGGGACAACCACCTCCCGCACGTGTTCGCGCTGCGCGCCGACCGCCAGGTGTACCGGTACGGCGTGCTGTTCCTGGCCGCGGTGTCGGCGGTGCTCCTGGTCGGCTCCGGCGGGGACGTCAACAGCCTGGTGCCGCTGTTCTCCATCGGCGTGTTCGTCGGCTTCACCGTCTGTCAGGTCGGCATGGTCCGGCACTGGCTGCTGCACCGGCCGTCCGGCTGGCGGTGGAAGGCCGCGCTGAACGGTTTCGGCGCGCTGCTCACCGGCGTCGCGGCGCTGGTCGTCACCGGCACCAAGTTCACCGAGGGCGCCTGGGGCATCGTGGTGGCGCTGCCGCTGCTGGTGGTGCTGTTCGAGGCGGTCCACCGCAGCTACGCGCGGATCGGCGAGCGGCTGGAGCTGGGCCGGGTGCCCGGCCCGGTGACCAGGCAGCGCAGCCTGGTCGTCGTCCCGGTGACCGCGATCACCCGGCTGACCCGGGACGGCCTGTCGGCGGCGCTCTCGCTCGGCGACGAGGTGATGGCGGTGACGGTGGTGCACGAGCCGGCCGCCGCGGAGGCGCTGCGCCGGGACTGGGAGCTGTGGCGTCCGGGCGTGCCGCTGGTGGAGATCCCGGACGTCCACCGCCGGCTGGGCCGGCCGATCGCCGACTTCGTCAACGAGCTGGGGGCGGAGCACGCCTACGACCGGCTGACCGTGCTGATCCCCGAGGTGGAGCCGGCCCGCTGGTGGCAGCGGGCGCTGCAGAACCGGCGCGGCGCCGTGATCGACCGTGCCCTGCGGCGGCACACCGACGCGGTGGTCTGCCGGCTGCGCATGCGGATGTGACCAGGAGCGGGGGAGGACGGCCCCGGACGGCAGACCGCCGTCCGGGGCCGCTCCGTTTCCCGGCACGGTCCCGGCACGTTCCCCGCACGGCGAGGCACGGCGAGGCACGGCGAGGCACGGCGAGGCACGGCGAGGCACGGCGAGGCACGGCGAGGCACGGCGAGGCACGGCGAGGCACGGCGACGCCCGACGACGCACGGCGACGCCCGACGAGTACCGACGAGGACCGCCGCCGCACCGCCGCCCGCCCCCGCCGGATCTCGGCCCGATCACGACGGTCTCGGTCCGGTGAAGCGCCCGTCAAGGCCGCGTCAACGTCGCGCCGTCACCCGTATGGAGGGCGTCAGGGCCCCATAACGCGCCCCTGACGGCTGGTTTGCTGCATCTGCCGGTCGTCCGCCGGCGCCGCGCGAGCCCTTCCGGCCCAGGTCGCGGCATCTCCCGAACCACTCTGGTGGAGCCCATGTCCGATCTCATCTACGTCGGTGTCACGGTCGCCGTGTTCGCCGTCATCGCCCTGATCGCGCGGGGGGTGGAGAAGCTGTGAGCGCCGAGAACATCGCTGGTCTGATCGTGGCCGTCGCCCTCGTCGGCTATCTCGTCGTCGCGCTGATCTACCCGGAGAAGTTCTGACATGAGCTCCACTCTCGCGGGCTGGCTCCAGGTCATCGCCCTCGTCGGCGCGCTGGCCCTGTGCTACCGCCCCCTCGGCGACTACATCGCCAAGCTCCTCACGTCCGCCAAGCACCTCGGAGTCGAGCGCGGCATCTACAAGGTGATCGGCGTCGACGGCGACGCCGATCAGCGCTGGCCGGCCTATCTCCGCTCGGTGCTGGCCTTCTCCGCCGTCTCCGTCCTCTTCCTCTACGGCCTGATCCGCCTCCAGGGCTACCTGCTGCTGAACCTGGGCGTTCCGCAGATGGAGGGCCACCAGGCCTGGAACACCGCGATCTCGTTCGTCGCCAACACCAACTGGCAGTCCTACGGCGGCGAGTCCGCGATGGGCCACCTGGCGCAGATGGCGGGCCTGGCGGTGCAGAACTTCGTCTCCGCGGCCGTCGGCATCGCCGTCGTCGCCGCGCTGATCCGGGGCTTCACCCGCAACAGGACGGACCGGGTCGGCAACTTCTGGGTGGACCTCACCCGGATCAGCCTGCGCCTGCTGCTGCCGATCTCGATCGTCTTCGCCCTGGTCCTGGCCGCCAACGGCGTGATCCAGAACTTCCACGGCTTCCACGAGGTCACCAACCTCGCGGGTGACGTCCAGAAGATCCCGGGCGGCCCGGTGGCCTCCCAGGAGGTCATCAAGCTGCTCGGCACCAACGGCGGCGGCTTCTTCAACGCCAACTCGGCGCACCCGTTCGAGAACCCGACCGGCTTCACCAACCTGGTCGAGATCTTCCTGATCCTGCTGATCCCGTTCGCGCTGCCGCGGACCTTCGGCCGGATGGTGGGGGACAACCGCCAGGGCTACGCGATCGTCGCCGTGATGGGCCTGTTCTGGGTCGCCTCGGTGGCCCTGCTGACCTTCGCCGAGTCGCAGCACCAGGGCAGCGCCCTGCAGGCCGCGGGCGCCGCGATGGAGGGCAAGGAGCAGCGCTTCGGCATCGCCGCAAGCTCGCTGTTCGCCGCCTCGACCACGCTGACCTCGACCGGTGCGGTGAACTCCTTCCACGACTCGTACACGCCGTTCGGCGGCGGGCTGACGGTCTTCAACATGATGCTGGGCGAGATCGCGCCCGGCGGTGTGGGCTCCGGCCTGTACGGGATGCTGGTGCTCGCGGTCGTCGCGGTGTTCGTCGCCGGCCTGATGGTCGGCCGCACCCCCGAGTACCTGGGCAAGAAGCTCGGCGGCCGGGAGATGAAGTTCGCCTCGCTGTACATCCTCACCACGCCGACGATCGTGCTGGTCGGCACGGGCGTGGCGATGGCCCTGCCGGGCGAGCGCGCCGGGATGCTCAACTCGGGCGCCCACGGCTTCTCCGAGGTGCTGTACGCCTTCACCTCGGCCGCCAACAACAACGGTTCGGCCTTCGGCGGCATCACCGTCAACACCGACTGGTACGACACCGCGCTCGGTCTGGCGATGATCTTCGGTCGTCTGCTGCCGATCGTCTTCGTCCTGGCGCTGGCCGGCTCGCTCGCCCAGCAGCAGCCGGTCCCGGCCACCCCGGGCACCCTGCCCACCCACAAGCCGCTGTTCGTGGGCCTGCTGTCGGGCGTGATCCTGATCGTCGTCGGCCTCACCTACTTCCCGGCCCTGGCTCTCGGGCCGATCGCGGAAGGTCTGTCCTCCTGATGTCCACCTCTACGCTCAACCCCGCACCGGCCGACAAGTCGGAGCCCGCCGCGCCGCACAGAGTGGCGAGCGGCCTGCTCGACCCGAAGCTGATCCTCGCGTCCCTGCCGGACGCGGTGAAGAAGCTCGATCCCCGGGTGATGATCAAGAACCCGGTGATGTTCGTCGTCGAGGTCGGCTCGGTGGTCACCACGGTCTCCGCGATAGCCGACCCGTCCGTGTTCGCCTGGGCCATCACCGTCTGGCTCTGGCTCACCACGGTGTTCGCGAACCTGGCCGAGGCCGTGGCCGAGGGCCGCGGCAAGGCCCAGGCCGACACCCTGCGCAAGACCAAGACCGAGAGCGTCGCCCGCCGGCTCACCGACTGGCCCGCCACCCGGGCCGAGGAGGAGGTGCCCGGCACCGCGCTGAGGCTCGGCGACCACGTGGTGGTCGAGGCCGGCCAGATCATCCCCGGCGACGGTGACGTGGTCGAGGGCGTCGCCAGCGTCGACGAGTCGGCGATCACCGGCGAGTCCGCGCCCGTCATCCGCGAGTCCGGCGGCGATCGCAGTGCCGTCACCGGCGGCACCAAGGTGCTGTCCGACCGGATCGTGGTGAAGATCGCCTCGGAGCCCGGCAAGTCGTTCATCGACCGGATGATCGCCCTGGTCGAGGGTGCCGCCCGGCAGAAGACGCCGAACGAGATCGCGCTCAACATCCTGCTGGCCTCGCTGACCATCGTCTTCCTGGTCGCGGTCGTGACCCTCCAGCCGATGGCCACCTACGCGGGCGCCCCGCAGTCGATGATCGTCCTGGTCGCCCTGATCGTGGCGCTCATCCCGACCACCATCGGCGCGCTGCTCTCCGCGATCGGCATCGCCGGCATGGACCGGCTGGTGCAGCGCAACGTGCTGGCGATGTCCGGCCGCGCCGTCGAGGCCGCCGGCGACGTCAACACCCTGCTGCTCGACAAGACCGGCACCATCACCCTGGGCAACCGCCAGGCCGCCGAGTTCCTGGCCGCCCCGGGCGTGTCCACCGACGAACTGGCCAGCGCCGCGCAGCTCTCCTCGCTCGCGGACGAGACCCCGGAGGGCCGCTCGATCGTGGTCCTCGCGAAGACCGAGTACGGTCTGCGGGCCCGTGCCCAGGGCGAGCTGACCCACGCCACCTGGGTGCCGTTCACCGCCCAGACCCGGATGTCGGGGGTGGACCTGGACGAGGCCGAGGGCGTCCACCAGGTCCGCAAGGGCGCGGCCGGCTCGGTCTCCAACTGGGTGACCGAGAACGGCGGTTCGGTCGGCGACGAGGTCGCCACCCTGGTCGACGGCATCTCCGCGGCCGGTGGCACCCCGCTGGTCGTGGCCACCAAGGTCGGCAGCGGGCCGGCCCGCGTCCTCGGGGTCATCCACCTCAAGGACGTGGTCAAGGAGGGCATGCGGGAGCGCTTCGACGAGCTCCGCCGGATGGGCATCAAGACCATCATGATCACGGGTGACAATCCGCTGACCGCCAAGGCGATCGCGGAGGAGGCCGGCGTGGACGACTTCCTCGCCGAGGCCACGCCCGAGGACAAGATGGCCCTGATCAAGAAGGAGCAGGAGGGCGGCAAGCTGGTCGCGATGACCGGCGACGGCACCAACGACGCCCCCGCGCTCGCCCAGGCCGACGTCGGCGTCGCGATGAACACCGGGACCATGGCGGCCAAGGAGGCCGGCAACATGGTCGACCTGGACTCCAACCCGACCAAGCTGATCGAGATCGTGGAGATCGGCAAGCAGCTGCTGATCACCCGCGGCGCGCTGACCACCTTCTCGATCGCCAACGACGTGGCCAAGTACTTCGCGATCATCCCCGCGATGTTCGCCGGGGTCTACCCGGGCCTGAGCCACCTCAACATCATGGGCCTGCACAGCCCGCAGTCCGCGATCACCTCGGCGATCATCTTCAACGCCCTGGTCATCATCGGCCTGATCCCGCTCGCCCTGCGCGGCGTGCGCTACCGCCCGTCCGACGCCAGCTCGCTGCTGCGCCGCAACATCGGGGTCTACGGCTTCGGCGGCCTGGTGGTGCCGTTCGTCGGCATCAAGCTGATCGACCTGATCGTCCAGTTCATCCCCGGCCTCAGCTGACGCAGGGAAGGAGAGAAAACCATGTCCAAGCCCCTGCCGACCACCCTCCGCACCCACTTCACCGCCCTGCGGGCACTCCTGGTGCTCACCGTGATCCTCGGGATCGCCTACCCCCTGCTGATCACCGGCATCTCCCAGGCCGCCTTCACCGACAAGGCGAACGGCTCGCCCGTGACGTCCGACGGCAAGGAGGCCGGTTCCAGCCTGATCGGCCAGAACTTCAACCTCCCGAAGAAGAACCCGGACGACCCGAAGGAGGAGGCCCGGCCGGACCCGAAGTGGTTCCAGCCCCGCCCCTCCGCGGCCGGGACCGGCTACGACGCCTCCTCCTCCAGCGCCAGCAACCTCGGCCCGAACAGCGAGGACCTGCTGAAGGCCGTCGAGGACCGCCGCGCCGCCGTCGCCGCGTTCGACGGCGTCGACCCGGCGAGCGTCCCGGCCGACGCGCTGACCGCCTCCGGCTCCGGCCTCGACCCGCACATCTCCGTCGCGTACGCCAAGGAGCAGGTCGACCGGGTGGCCGGGAACCGCGGCCTGCCGGTGGAGGCCGTGACCAAGCTGGTCGACGAGTACACCGAGAGCCGCTCGCTCGGCTTCCTCGGCAACGAGGGCGTCAACGTCGTGCTGCTCAACAAGGCGCTCAGCGAGCAGAAGTGACATCACCTCACACAGACGGGTGACCGGGCCGGCCCGGGCGCGGGAGGAGACCTCCCGCGCCCGGGCCGGCCGACCCGCGTCCGCAGACGTGCACCACTTTTCGATGGAAAGAGCAGTGCCCATGGCCCGCGACCTCACCCCCGGCACCGGCAACCGCGGCGGCCGCCTGAGGGTGTACCTCGGCTCCGCGCCGGGGGTCGGCAAGACCTATCGGATGCTGGACGAGGCCCGGCGCAGACAGCAGCGCGGGGCCGACGTCGTGGTCGGGTACATCGAGTGCCACGGCAGACGCCACACCGAGGCCATGCTGGCCGGCCTGGAGGTCCTGCCGCAGGTCCGGCGCGCCTACCGGGACGCCGGGTTCGACGAGATGGACCTCGACGGCGTGCTCGCCCGCCGCCCGTCCGTCGTGCTGGTGGACGAGCTGGCGCACACCAACGTCCCCGGCGGCCGGCACGCCAAGCGGTGGCAGGACGTCGAGGAGATCCTGGCCGCCGGGATCGACGTCATCACCACCGTCAACATCCAGCACCTGGAATCGCTGAACGACGTCGTCCGGAAGATCACCGGCATCCCGCAGCGCGAGACCGTCCCGGACGAGGTGGTCCGCCGGGCCGACCAGATCGAACTCGTCGACATGGCCCCGCAGGCGCTGCGCCGCCGGATGGCCCACGGCAACGTCTACCGGGCGGAGAAGGTGGACGCCGCGCTCTCGAACTACTTCCGGGTCGGCAACCTCACCGCCCTGCGCGAACTCGCCCTGCTCTGGGTGGCCGGGCGGGTGGACGAGGGCCTGCGCGACTACCGGGCCAGCCACAACATCGACCGGGTCTGGGAGACCCGCGAACGGGTCGTGGTCGCCCTCACCGGCGGCCCCGAGGGCGAGACCCTGATCCGCCGCGCCGCCCGGATCGCCGACCGCACGGCCGGCGGCGAGCTGCTGGCCGTCCACGTCTCCCGCAGCGACGGCCTGGCCGGCGCCTCCTCCGGCGCGCTCGCCCAGCAGCGGCAGCTGGCGGAGGCCCTCGGCGGCAGCTACCACGTGGTGGTCGGCGACGACGTCCCCACCGCGCTGCTCACCTTCGCCCGCGCCCACCACGCCACCCAGCTGGTGCTCGGCACCAGCCGCCGCGGCCGGATCAACCGCTTCCTCACCGGTCCCGGCACCGGGCAGACCACCGTGGACGCCTCCGAGGACATCGACGTCCACATGGTCACCCACGAGTTCACCGGCCGCGGCCGGCTGCCCTCGCTCGGCCGCCGCCACTCCCGGCGCCGCACCTTCGCCGGCTACCTGGCCGGACTGGCGGTGCCCTGGCTGCTCACCGCCCTGCTCTCCCAGGCGCACCACAGCATCAACCTGACCACCGACGCGCTGATCTTCCAGTTCGGCGTGGTCATCGTCGCCCTGCTCGGCGGAGCCGTGTCGGCCCTGCTGGCCTCGGTCGTCGCCTCGGTGCTGCTGAACTACTACTTCATCCCGCCGATCCACAGTCTGACCATCGGCGAGACCAACAACATCGTCGCCCTGGTGGTCTTCGCCGCCATCGCGCTCACCGTCTCCACCGTGGTCGACCACGCCGGCCGGCTCACCAGCCGGGCCGCCCGCGCCACCGCCGAGGCCGAGACCCTCTCCACCCTGGCGGGCAGCGTGCTGCGCGGCGCCGACGCGCTGCCCGCCCTGCTGGAGAAGTCCCGGACGGCCTTCGGCATGCGGGCCGTCGCCCTGCTCTCGCGGGTCGACGGCGAGGCGCTCGCGCACTGCGCGGGGGACCACCGGGGCGACGGCGACGGGCCGCACGAGACCACCGAGGTCCCGGTCGGCCCGGACGCCGTTCTGGTGCTCACCGGCCGCCGGCTGCCCGCCGCCGACCAGCGGGTGCTGACCGCCTTCGCCGCCCACGTCGCCGCCGCGCTGGAGCGCGACCGGCTTGCCGTCGTCGCCGCCGAGGTCGAGCCGATCAAGGCCGCCGACCGGATGCGCACCGCCCTGCTCGCCGCCGTCAGCCACGACCTGCGCACCCCGCTGGCCGCCGCCCGCGCCTCGGTCGGCTCGCTGCGCAGCCCCGACGTCGAGTTCTCGCCCGAGGACCAGTCCGAACTCCTCGCCACCGCCGACGAGTCGCTGGTCAAGCTCACCCGGCTGGTCGACAACCTGCTTGACATGAGCCGCCTCCAGGCCGGCGCGCTCACCCTGCACCTCACCGAGACCCACCTGGACGAGATCCTGCCCCGGGCGCTGGACAGCCTCCCCGACCCGTACGCACCGGTCCAGCCGCTCGACCTGGAGACCACGCCGCCGGTGCTCGCCGACCCGCCGCTGCTGGAGCGGGTGCTCGCCAACGTGATCACCAACGCGCTGCGATACAACGCCCCCGGCGCGCCCGTCCTGGTCACCGCCAGCCACCACGCCGACCAGGTCGAGATCCGGGTGATCGACCGCGGCCCCGGCATCGCCCCCGAGGACCGCGACCGGGTCTTCCTGCCCTTCCAGCGCCTCGGCGACACCGACAACACCACCGGCGTCGGCCTCGGCCTCGCCCTCTCCCGGGGCCTCGCCGAGGCGATGGGCGGCAGCCTGGAGGTCGAGGACACCCCGGGTGGAGGCACCACCATG
>NZ_JBIVVI010000189.1:0-10076 GCF_044757675.1 Kitasatospora sp. NPDC091257 | reverse complement strand
CCTGCAGGGGGTGCCACCCATGCACGTGATCCACGAGATGAAGTTCGTCGCCCGCCTCTCCTCGGGCGCCGACGAATGGTCCTGCCCCGCCTGCGGACGCCGCGTCACCCTGCGGCGCCTGCCCGAACCCGAACTGACCGTCCTCGACCCGGGCGACGAGTCGGCCGTCCACGTCGGCGTCATCGAACCCGACGCCCGCGCCGTCGCGGCCGCCGAGAAGTACGGCCTCGGCCCCGTCCAGAACATCCCCCGCCCGCCGTCCCCGCCCGCCCCGGACGCCGACGACCGCCGCTGGCTCGCCGAGATCGGCATCGACTGGGACGGCGGCGCGGCGGCCTGACCCGGCCGCGCGGCGCGTACAGCGGAAGGCCGGAGGTGGACAGCTCGGCGGGCGGCGCGGGCAGCGGGACGGCCTCGCCGTACGTGCCGTGCAGGACGCCGCCGATGATCTCGACCCGCAGGCCGGTGCGCCGCTCGACCTCTTCGGCGGTGCGACGCAGCCTGCCGGAGCGTGCCGGAACAGCTGCCATGGCGTCCTCCGCTGGGCCGATCGGCTGACGCTTCCGGTCGCAGGCTACTGGCGACAGGCGTTCCGGTTCGGGCGTTGATCGGATGGTTTCGGGGTCTGGTCGAAAGCCGACTGTTTAGTTATATTCAATCGAACATAGCTTGAATGAATCCATCCGCAGGGAGGCCGAACTATGGTGCAGCAGGCGAGCGGGCCGCGTGAGGTGCGCGCGGCGCGTGGGACGGGGCTGACGGCGCAGGGATGGCAGCAGGAGGCGGCCCTGCGGATGCTGATGAACAACCTCGACCCCGAGGTGGCCGAGCACCCGTCCAAGCTGGTGGTCTACGGCGGCACGGGCAAGGCCGCGCGGGACTGGCGCTCCTTCGACGCCATGGTGAGGACGCTGGAGGGCCTGAAGCAGGACGAGACCATGCTGGTCCAGTCCGGGCGGCCGGTCGGCGTGATGCAGACCCACGAGTGGGCGCCGCGCGTGCTCATCGCCAACTCCAACCTGGTCGGCGACTGGGCCAACTGGGAGGAGTTCCGCCGGCTGGAGAGCCTCGGGCTCACCATGTACGGGCAGATGACCGCCGGCTCGTGGATCTACATCGGCACCCAGGGCATCCTCCAGGGCACCTACGAGACCTTCGCCGCCGTCGCCAACAAGCGGTACAACGGTTCGCTGGAGGGCACCATCACCCTCACCGCCGGCCTCGGCGGGATGGGCGGCGCCCAGCCGCTGGCCGTCACCATGAACGGCGGCGTGGCGATCTGCATCGACTGCGACCCGTCCCGGATCTCCCGCCGGATCGAGCACCGCTACCTGGACGTCGAGGCCAAGAACCTCGCGCACGCGCTGGAGCTGGCCACCGCGGCCCGCGACAAGAAGCAGCCGCTCTCCATCGGCCTGCTGGGCAACGCCGCCGAGCTCTTCCCGCAGCTGCTCGCGATGGACGCGCCGATCGACATCGTCACCGACCAGACCAGCGCCCACGACCCGCTGAGCTACCTGCCGATCGGCGTCGCCTTCGACGACATGGCCACCTACGCGGCCGAGAAGCCCGCGGAGTTCACCACCCGCTCGCGCGAGTCGATGGCCAAGCACGTCGAGGCCATGGTCGGCTTCCTGGACCGCGGCGCCGAGGTCTTCGACTACGGCAACTCGATCCGCGGCGAGGCCCAGCTGGCCGGCTACGACCGCGCCTTCGCCTTCCCCGGCTTCGTCCCCGCGTACATCCGCCCGCTGTTCTGCGAGGGCAAGGGCCCGTTCCGCTGGGCGGCCCTGTCCGGCGACCCGCAGGACATCGCCAAGACCGACAAGGCCGTGCTCGACCTCTTCCCGGAGAACGAGTCGCTGCACCGCTGGATCAAGATGGCCCAGGAGAAGGTGCACTTCCAGGGCCTGCCCGCGCGCATCTGCTGGCTCGGCTACGGCGAGCGCGACAAGGCCGGCGAGCGTTTCAACGACATGGTCGCCTCCGGCGAGCTGTCCGCGCCGATCGTCATCGGCCGCGACCACCTGGACTGCGGCTCGGTCGCCTCCCCGTACCGGGAGACCGAGGCGATGCTGGACGGCTCGGACGCGATCGCCGACTGGCCGCTGCTCAACGCCATGGTCAACGTGGCCTCCGGCGCCTCCTGGGTCTCCATCCACCACGGCGGCGGCGTCGGCATCGGCCGCTCGATCCACGCCGGTCAGGTCACCGTGGCCGACGGCACGCCGCTGGCCGGCGAGAAGATCCGCCGGGTGCTCACCAACGACCCGGGCATGGGCGTCATCCGGCACGTCGACGCCGGCTACGACCGGGCGGTCGAGGTCGCCGACGAGCGCGGCGTGCGGGTCCCCATGGGTGAGCTGTGACGGTTCCGTCGTTCGAAGAGATGTGGGCGGAGCTGCTCCCCGTGGGCCGCTCCGCCTCCTCCGGCGGCTACCGCCGCTTCGCCTGGAACTCCGCCGACGCCGAGTGCCGCGCCTGGTTCGAGCAGCAGGCCCGCAGCCGCGGCCTGACGTACGAGCTGGACCGCAACGGCAACCAGTGGGCCTGGCTGGGCGACCCGAACGGGCAGGGGGCGGTCGTCACCGGCTCCCACCTGGACTCCGTCCCGGACGGCGGGGCCTTCGACGGCCCGCTCGGGGTGGTCTCCTCCTTCGCCGCGCTGGACGAACTGCGCGTCAGGGGAACGGAGTTCACCAGGCCCCTGGCGATCGTCAACTTCGGCGACGAGGAGGGCGCCCGGTTCGGGGTGGCCTGCATCGGCTCCCGGCTGACCGCCGGGGTGCTGTCCCGCGAGGCCGCGTACGAGCTGCGCGACGCCGACGGCCTGCGGCTGCCCGACGCGATGGAGAAGGCCGGCTACGACCCGACCGCGATCGGCGCGGACGACGACCGGCTGGCCAGGATCGGCGCCTTCGTCGAGCTCCACGTCGAGCAGGGCCGCTGCCTCGCCGAGGGGCAGCCGGTCGGCGTGGCGGGCGCGATCTGGCCGCACGGCCGCTGGCGGTTCGACTTCCACGGCGAGGCCAACCACGCCGGCACCACCCGGATCGAGGACCGCCGCGACCCGATGCTGACCTACGCCAACACCGTGCTCGCCGCCCGCAAGAAGGCCAAGCTGGCGGGCGCGCTGGCCACCTTCGGGAAGGTCGCGGTGGAGCCCAACGGCACCAACGCGATCGCCTCGCTGGTGCGCGGCTGGCTGGACTCCCGGGCCGCCGACGAGCGCACCCTGACCGAGCTGGTCGCCGAGATCGAGCGGGCCGCCGCCGAGCGCGGCGAGCGCGACGGCGTCCGGGTCGAGCTGACCCGCGAGTCCTACACCCCGGTGGTGGACTTCGACGGGCCGCTGCGCGACCGGCTGGCCAAGCTGCTGGACGCCCCGGTGCTGCCCACCGGCGCGGGACACGACGCCGGCATCCTGGCCTCCGCGATCCCGACCGCCATGCTGTTCGTGCGCAACCCCACCGGCGTCTCGCACTCCCCGACCGAGCACGCCGAGCAGTCCGACTGCCTGGCCGGGGTCGCCGCCCTCGCCGACGTACTGGAGGACCTGGCGTGCCAGTGAACGAGCACGTGCGCTACTGGGCGCAGTACGCCTGGCTGCCGCACGACAACGGGCCGGTGGTCGAGCCGGACGTGCTGATCACCACCGGCCCCGGCGGCACGATCGCCGCCGTCACCCCGGACAGCGGCCCCTGCCCGCCCGACGCCGTCCGGCTCGACGGGCTGCTGCTGCCCGGTCAGGCGAACGCCCACTCGCACGCCTTCCACCGGGCGCTGCGCGGGCACGTCCAGGTCGGCTCCGGCACCTTCTGGACCTGGCGCGACACCATGTACCGGTTCGCCGGCGCGCTGGACCCGGACCGCTACCTGGAGCTCGCGACCGCCGTCTACGCCGAGATGGCGCTGGCCGGCATCACGGCCGTCGGCGAGTTCCACTACCTGCACCACGCGCCCGGCGGCGCCCGCTACACCGACCCGAACGCGATGGGCGAGGCGCTGATCGAGGCCGCCGCCCGGGCCGGCATCCGGATCACCCTGCTGGACACCTGCTACCTCTCCTCCGGCTTCGGCGCCGAGCCGACCAAGCCGCAGCTGCGGTTCAGCGACGGCGACGCGGAGGCCTGGGCGGTCCGGGCGGACGCGCTCAAGCCGCGCGAGCACGCCCGGATCGGCGCCGCCGTCCACTCGGTGCGGGCCGTCCCGGCCGAGCAGCTGGGCACCGTCGCGCACTGGGCGTCGGTGCGCGGGGCGCCGCTGCACGTCCACCTCTCCGAGCAGACCGCCGAGAACGACGCCTGCCTGGCCGCGCACGGCGTCACCCCGACGAGGCTGCTCGCCGACCACGGCGCGCTCGGCCCGCGCACCTCGGCCGTGCACGCCACCCACCTGACCGACGAGGACGTCCGGCTGCTCACCGACTCCTCCACCACGGTCTGCATGTGCCCCACCACCGAGCGGGACCTCGCGGACGGCATCGGCCCGGCCCGCCGGCTGGCCTCGGCGGGCTCCCCGATCACCCTGGGCAGCGACAGCCACGCGGTGATCGACCCGTTCGAGGAGGCCCGCGCGCTGGAGCTGGACGAGCGGCTGCGCACCCGCACCCGCGGCCACTGGACGGCGAACGCGCTGCTGCGGGCCGGGACCGAGGACGGCCACGCCTCGCTCGGCTGGCCGGAGGCCGGACGGATCGAGGCCGGGGCGCTCGCCGACTTCACGGTGATCGCGCTGGACACCGTCCGCACGGCGGGACCGCCGCCCCGGCTCGGCGCCGAGATCGCGGTCTTCGCGGCCTCGGCGGCGGACGTGCGGCACGTCGTGGTCGGCGGCCGGCACGTCGTCCGGGACGGCGTGCACCGGCTGGTGGCCGACGTGCCGGGCGCGCTGCGCTCCGCGATCGGCGCGCTGGACTGCTGACCCGTTCCCTGAACCCCCTTCGGAAGGCCTTGTCGTGACCACCAGGAACCCCAGGACCACCTTGATCACGGGCATCGGCAGCCTGGTCACCAACGACCCCGGGCAGGGCACCGGGCCGCTCGGCCTGCTGACCGGCGCGGCCGTGGTGGTCGACGGCGGCACCGTCGCCTGGGTCGGCCCGGCGGCCGACGCCCCGGCGGCGGACGAGCGCTTCGACGCCGGGGGCCGGGCCCTGCTGCCCGGCTTCGTCGACTCGCACGCCCACCTGGTGTTCGCGGGCGACCGCACCGCCGAGTTCAACGCCCGGATGTCCGGGCAGCCGTACACGGCGGGCGGCATCCGGACCACGGTGGCGGCCACCCGGGCGGCGAGCGACGCCGAACTGGACGCCAACCTGGCCCGGTTCGTCCGGGAGGCGGTGCGCCAGGGCACCACCACCATCGAGTGCAAGTCCGGCTACGGGCTGACGGTCGAGGACGAGGCGCGCGCCCTGCGGATCGCCGCCGCGCACACTCCGGAGACCACCTACCTGGGCGCCCACGTGGTCGCCCCCGAGTACGCCGGGGACCCGGCCGGGTACGTCGACCTGGTCACCGGCGAGATGCTGGACGCCTGCGCCCCGCACGCCCGTTGGGTGGACGTGTTCTGCGAGAAGGGCGCCTTCGACGGGGAGCAGGCCCGGGCGATCCTGACGGCCGGCATCGAGCGCGGCCTCACCCCCCGGGTGCACGCCAACCAGCTCTCGTACGGGCCCGGCGTGCAACTGGCCGTCGAACTGGGGGCCGCCTCGGCGGACCACTGCACCCATCTGACGGACGAGGACGTGGCGGCGCTGGCGGGCTCGGCGACGGTGGCGACCCTGCTGCCGGGGGCGGAGTTCTCCACCCGGGCCGAGTACCCGAGCGGGCGCCGGCTGCTGGACGCGGGCGCGGTGGTGGCGCTGTCCACCGACTGCAACCCGGGCTCCAGCTTCACCAGTTCGATGGCGTTCTGCATCGCGGTCGCGGTGCGGGAGATGGGGATGACCCCGGACGAGGCGGTCTGGGCGGCCACCGCGGGCGGCGCCCGGGCGCTGCGGCGCACGGACGTCGGCGTGGTCGCGCCCGGGGCCCGGGCGGACCTGCTGCTGCTGGACGCGCCCTCGCACGTCCACCTGGCCTACCGGCCGGGAGTGCCGCTGACGGCGGCGGTCTGGCGGGCGGGTGTCCGCGAGCTCTGAGGACACGTCCGTGGAAGGCCCGCCCCCGGTCCTGCGACCGGGGGCGGGCCTTCGCTCATGCCAGGGCGTGTCTGACAATTCCCGCCGGGTCCGCGGCGTTGGGGCACACACCTCGCCGCGTTGTCGTCGGTCGCCAATGCTCCGCAGTGGCTCCCTCCTCCGCCTTGCGATGCACGCACCCCAACGCCGCGCCCTGATCCGACAAAACCCACAAGACACGCCCCGGAGCACTCACCATGCACATCAAGTGGAACGCCCTGGCCCAGACCGCCGGATTCAGCTTCGGCATCACCGTCGCCGTCGTCTGCGTCTTCGCGCTCGGCATCCTGGCGCTGTCCCGCCGCGAGGCCGCCCTGGTCGCCGCCCGTGAGGGCGGGGGCGCCGGGGCCGCGGGCGGCGGCAGGATCGCCCTGGCCGGCGCCTGCGTCTGCTTCGCGCTGTGCGGCGGGGCCGTCCTCTACGGGCTGTCGCTGATCGCCGGCAAGTAGCCGCACCCGGCACGACGGGCCGGGGAGTGCCTTCGCACTCCCCGGCCCGTTCGCGTATCCCGGCGGCCGGTCAGCTCTCCTGGGTGGTGGTCCTCAGCGCGGTCTCCCGGATGAACAGCACGGTGACGAAGGCCAGTGCCGCGAACGGGGCGGCGCACAGGAAGATGGTGCCGACGCCGTGGCCGAAGGCGTCCGTCACCAGCGGCACGATCGGGGCGGGCAGCTTGGCCAGGTCCGGGATGCCGCCGCCGGAGGCCGCGGGCGACGCCGGGACGTGCGCCGCGGCCAGGTTCTCGGCCAGGTAGTGGGAGACCTTGTTGGACATCAGCGCGCCGAGCGCGGAGACGCCCATCGCACCGCCCATGGTGCGGAAGAAGGTGACCACCGAGCTGGCCGCGCCGAGCTCGTTGCGGGGCACCGTGTTCTGCACCGCGAGCACCAGGTTCTGGCTGGTCAGGCCGAGGCCGACGCCGGTGATCGCCATGTAGACGGAGAGCAGCACGTAGCTGGTGTCGGCCCGGGCGGTGCCGAGCAGCGCGAAGCCGACGGCGAGCAGCGCGGTGCCGGAGACCAGGTAGGCCTTCCACTTGCCGTACTTGGTGATCAGCCGGCCGACGACCGCGGAGGAGACGGCCAGGCCGAGGATCATCGGCAGGGTCATCAGGCCGGCCATGGTCGGGGACTTGGCGCGGGCCAGCTGGAAGTACTGGCTGAGGAAGGTGGTCGCGCCGTACATCCCGACGCCGACCAGCACGCTGGCCAGCGCGGCCAGGGTGACGGTGCGGTGCTTGAAGAGGCTCGGCGGGATGATCGGCTCGGCGGCGCGGCGCTCGATCACGACGGCCAGGGCGCCCAGCAGCACGCCGCCGCCGACCATGGCCGCGGTCTGCCAGGAGAGCCAGGCGTAGTTCTTGCCGGCCAGGGTGATCCAGATCATCAGCAGGCTGACCGAGCCGGTGATGACCAGGGCGCCCAGGTAGTCGATCTTCGCCTTGCGCTTGACCACCGGAAGCTTGAGGGTGCGCTGCACCACCAGGATCGCGACCAGCGCGAACGGGATGCCGACGTAGAAGCACCAGCGCCAGCCGAGCCAGGAGGTGTCCACGATGACGCCGCCGATCAGCGGTCCGCCGATGGTGGCGAGGGCGAAGACCGCGCCGAAGTAGCCGCTGTAGCGGCCGCGCTCGCGCGCCGGGACCATCGCGGCCAGGCAGATCTGGCCGAGCGCCACCACACCGCCGGCGCCGATGCCCTGGAGCGCGCGGCAGGCGATCAGCTCGCCGGTGTTCTGCGAGAGGCCGGCCAGCGCCGAGGTGCCGATGTAGATCAGCAGGGCGATCTGGAGCAGCAGCTTCTTGCTGACGAGGTCGGAGAGCTTGCCCCAGATCGGGGTGGAGGCGGTGAGGGTGAGCAGGGCCGCGGTGATCACCCAGGTGTACGCGGACTGGCCGCCGTGCAGGTCGGCGAGGATGTGCGGCAGGGCGTTGGAGACGACGGTCGAGGAGAGCACGGCCACGAAGAGGCCGAGCAGCAGGCCGGAGAGCGCCTCCATCACCTGCCGGTGCGTCATCTGTTGACTGTCGGCCGCTGCGGCGGTTCCGCTCGCGGCCTCGGTGGTCACGGTCATCTGGGTCCTTCGGCGAGCGCGCGGGATACGCGGATCATGAAATTTCGTTGCCGTAAGCAACCATAAGACTGGATGGTTGAATTAGGCAACTTTCTTCAAGGGAAAGTAAAGCCCTCGCCCACGGGCCCCGGAGGCCTGCGCGACCACCGCCGGTCACTCGGCCGGCGGCTCCCCCAGCACGTCGTTGAAGCGGTGCAGCAGCTCCGCGAAGCGGGTCACGTCCTCCGGCGACCAGCCGTCCATCACCTCGCGCACCCGCCGCATCCGGACGCCCTGCGCGGCCAGGTAGCGCCGCCGCCCGTCCTCGGTGAGCGAGACCAGCGCGGACCGGCGGTCCAGCGGGTCCGTCTCCCGGGCCACCAGGCCCAGCTCCTCCAGCGTCCGGATCTGCCGGCTCACCGTCGCCTTGCCGATCGAGAAGTGCACGCCGACGTCGGTCACCCGCACCGGCCCGGCCTGCTCGACGTAGCCGAGCAGGCTGTACGCCATCCCCTCCAGTCCGGGGTGCACCCGCCGTGAGAGTTCCGCCACTCTGGCCCGGCCCCGCCGGAACATCAGCGCGACCTCGCGCTCCACCGCCACCAGGGCATCCTCGTCGCTCACCGCGCCAGTATCGCGCAGCGGCACCGGCCGCGGCCCGGCGCGGGAGGTACGACAAGCCAACTACTTCATGGTATGAAGTATCGGTTCTGGAAGTACCGTTTTCCCCCGTTACGCAAGGAGATGTGGATGGCAGCCCCGGGGCAGGGTTTCCTCGCCGAACTGAAGAGTGCGGTCACCCCGCGCGCGGCACTGCTCGTGATCGGCGTGCTGCTGCTCCAGCTCGGCTTCATCACCTCGTACATCGGGGCGCTGCACAAGCCGGCCCCGCAGAACCTCTCCATCGCGGTGGTCGCCCCGCCGCAGGTCGCCCCCCAGCTGGTCGGGGCGCTGGAGTCGGTGCCGAACGACGCCGTCAAGGCCCTCACCGCGCCGGACGCCGAGACGGCGACCCAGCAGATCAAGGACCAGAAGATCTACGCGGCGCTGGTCGTGGACCCGACCGGCACCCAGGACACCCTGCTGGTCGGCGGCGCCCGCGGCCCGTCCGCGGCCAAGGCCGCCGAGACCATCACCACCGCGATCGACCAGAGCCAGGGCCGCACCGTGAAGGTCCAGGACGTGGTGCCGCTCGCCAAGGGCGACACCAACGGCCTCTCCGCTTTCTACCTGGTGATCGGCTGGTGCGTCGGCGGCTACCTGGTCGCCTCCATCCTGGGCATCAGCGCGGGCTCCAAGCCGGCCAACGTCCACCGCCTGGTGATCCGCCTCGGCGTGCTCGCGCTGTACTCGATCGGCGCCGGCGTGCTCGGCACGGTGATCGCCGGGCCGGTGCTGGACGCGCTGCCGGGCTCGATCCTCGGCCTGAGCGCCGTCGGTGCGCTGGTGGTGTTCTCGGTCGGCGCCTTCACCATGGCGCTCCAGTGCCTGTTCGACATCATCGGCATCGGCATCGCGGTGCTGATCTTCGTGGTGCTCGGCAACCCGAGCGCGGGCGGGGTCTACCCGGCGCCGATGATGCCGCCGTTCTGGCGGGCGATCAGCTCGTGGATCCCGAACGGCGCCGGCACCAGCGCGGCCAAGTCGGTCGCCTACTTCGACTCCACCAACCTGGGGCTACCGATCCTGGTCCTGGTGGTCTGGGCACTGATCGGCATCGGCGTCGCCCTGCTGGCCGTCCTGCGCGGCCCGCGCTCCGGCGGCCGCGCGCTGGTCCCCACCGAGGACTGAGCCGCCCGCTCCCGACCCGTCACCGGGCCCCCGGCCACCACGGCCGGGG